>CANMHZ010000131.1 GCA_947497635.1 Helicobacteraceae bacterium
TTTTGTTATCCTCATTTTCGTTGGGGCAATGCTACTTATGCTCCCTTTTGCCCATCATGGCTCTCTCTCTTTTATTGATTCTATCTTTACCGCTACCTCTGCCGTTTGTGTAACAGGACTCATTGTCAAAGACACAGCTCTTGACTTTACCCCGTTTGGGCACGTTGTCATCCTCACATTGATTCAAATCGGTGGTTTAGGTTATATGACAGCTGTTACTTTCTTTGCATTAATGCGCGGGAAAAGGCTGGGACATCGTGACCGATTGATTCTCAAAGAGTCCTTGAATCATCCCGGAATGGACGGGATTTTTCGATTCTTAAAAATTGTTTTTGCCAGTATCATTATTATCGAAGTAACAGGGGCTGTCATCCTTACTCTTCGTTTCTGGCACGATATGCCGTTTGGGAATGCCGTTTGGTTTGGTCTTTTTCACTCGATTTCTGCCTTTAACAATGCTGGTTTTTCTCTTTTTAGTACCAATCTTATGGACTATCGCAGTGATCTGACAATTAACATCGCCATTCCGTTTCTTATTATTCTTGGGGGCTTAGGGTATCTAGTTCTCTTGGAACTTTATAACTACCGTAGACAATCACTGATGCGTCTCTCAACCCATACAAAGCTTGTTTTGTGGACAACGGGATTCTTGATACTTAGTAGTATGGCAATCATCCTTTCACTTGAATGGACAAATCCAAAATCACTGGGCTCTATGGAACCTTACGAAAAAATTCTCTCCGCATGGTTCGCTGCAGTCAACTACCGTACAGCAGGATTCAATACGATTGATTTCTCTACATTTAGCGATTCTGATCTCTTTTTTGGAACCATCTTTATGGTTATCGGAGGTAGCCCAGGAGGAACAGCAGGAGGTATCAAGACCACTGCTTTTGCCCTTGCTATCATCGGAGTTTGGTTCACATTACGCGGGGAGAGTAACCCTCATGTTTTTAGACGCAGTCTCTCCCCATATCAGATCAACAAGGCGTATGCGATTATCTTCGTTGCTTCGTTTTATATATTGATTTCAACCGTTTTGCTCAATGAAAGCGAAAAGCTCCATTTTGTCCGCACCCTCTTCGAAACATGTTCCGCATTCGCTACGGTTGGAGTATCGACAGGTGATGGTGGAGTCTTAAGCTACAGTGCCCTCTTTAGTGATGTAGGAAAAGTGAATATTATTCTCTTGATGTTGATGGGTCGGATTGGTGTTTTTGCTTTCACTATCGTTCTTGTGGGTAAAGCTATGCAAAGTCGTATTAAATACGCAGAAGGAAAGGTTATTATATGACGTATGTAGTTATTGGATTAGGAAAATTTGGGTTTCATGTCGCAAAAGGGTTGGCACAACAAGGGGAGACTGTTATCGCTATCGACAACGATGAAGAAAAAATCCGTAATATCAACGAATATGTTCAAGACGCTATTATTCTTGATTCCTCTGATCCGCGTGCATTGCGCGAAGCAGGTATTGCCGATGCAGAAGTTGCCATCGTCAGTATCGGTGAGCACCTAGAAGCTAGTATCCTCACCGTTATGGCACTCAAAGAGATTGGAATTGAAACAGTAGTTGCAAAAGCAATCACCCAAGTGCACGGTCAAATTCTTTCCAAACTAGGTGCAGCAAAAGTAATCTATCCTGAAATGGAATCAGCAAAAAAACTGGTCAAAAAAATCGTTGCGAATATGCACTACGAAACGATTGATCTCTCTATTACAATGAAACTTGCCAAAATGACTGTTCCTCAATTTTGGGTAGGTATTTCCATCCTTTCCCCGATTTTTGAAAATGAATTTGATGTCAAACCCATCGCCTACAAACACCAAGGGGAGTGGCACACCTCATTTGAAAAGAATGATATTCTCGAAAAAAATGATATTCTCGTTGTGCTTGGCAATAGCAATAACGTTGAAGCTCTTAGTAAAAAAGTTTAAAAAGAGTGCTGTAGATTCAAACCAACAAACGTCCCTTCTATTTTTGAATCTGAAATAATAGGTGCCAAAATAAATTTATCGGTGACATAGGCTCCAAAAGCGGAACCTATTACGTGTGCGGTAATATCCAGTAGCTGACCTTTTGCATTTCCATTGAGTGCGAACTCCACCCCTTGCTCTACGACGATAATGGCACTGCTTAACTCGAAGCTAAGCATTCCTCGCTCTTCTTTGTAGTCAGGATAATAACGATCAATAACTGTAGCAATTCCCCCTGTCATAAAAGCCCCTCCAACAACATGCCCTACTTCACTGCTAAAACTATCATTTGCTCCTATAGGAGTAAAAGTCATCCAAAGAACAACAATTATTTTAAAAAAATTCATAGTAATTATCCTCTTTTTAGTTATTATACGCTCAAGGAACTTTTATGAACTTTAACTATTTATATTTGCTATTAATATCAACCGTTATATCAGCCACAGAGATTCAGCCCTCTCTGCAATGGGGTGAAAATGTCACAGGAGTGGTTACACATTTTCACTCTGACACGAAAACTATTGCCCTAACCTTCGATGCGTGTGGTGGAAGTGCAAAAAGCTCTCAATACGACGAAAAGCTCATTGCGTTTTTAACCCAGCACCAAATACCCGCTACCCTTTTTATCAATGCACGCTGGATTGACAGTAATCCTGATATTTTTAAGATACTCGCGAACAATCCCTTATTCGAAATTGCCAATCATGGAACAGCACACAAACCCCTCTCTACGGATGGAAAAAGTGTTTATGGGATTCAAGGAACCGAGTCAGAGGCTGAAGTGATCGCCGAAATAGAGGGAAATAATGGCAAAATTTTTGCACTTACAGGAAAACATCCCCATTTTTTCCGATCAGGAACCGCCTATTATGATGAGAAAGCCGTTGCTATTGCACGAGAACACGGTATGGAGATTGGAGGGTTTTCATTGCTTGGGGATGCGGGAGCTACTTTTAGTCCACCAAAGGTAGCCCAACAGCTTCTAAATGCACACAGTGGTGATATTGTTATTTGTCACATGAACCACCCCGAGGGGGGGACACGTGAGGGACTCATCGAAGGGGTTAAAATTCTACTAAAAGAGGGGTTTACTTTTGTCCGCTTGAGTGATGTGAAAGAACATTTGATACGAGTCCCATAAATGCAACGAATTTGCAACAATAAAAAGTTAAAATAGTCAAAAGATTATATTCAAATTGTAAGTTAAAAAGGTTTTCATGGTTCTTCCCCTCAAGAAAAATAATCTATCTTGGTCATTCGTTATCGTTATCATTGGGATCTTGCTTAGTATTCTCAGTGGCTGGTTCAGTTATAACTACTACCAGCAAAAAGAACTTTCGCGCTTAGAATTGGAAAATCGTGAAGTAACTATTCTCATAAAAACCCGTATGAAGACCTATGAACAAGTGTTGAGAAGTGGTGCTGCTTTATTTGCTGCTTCTGATAATCTCAATCATTACCAATGGGAGTTATTTGCAAATACACTGAAACTTAATGAGAGTGTTAAAGGAATCCAAGCCTTTGGGTATTGTGAAGTAGTGTTACCCAAAGACAAAGAACTCCATGAAGCGCGTATTCGAAAAGAAGGGTTTCCTAACTACCTAATAAAGCCAGCTGGGAAGAGAGAAATGTATGTTCCAGTGATATATGTTACACCGTTTGAAGGTACGAATAAAAAAGCATTAGGGTATGATGTATTCTCTGAAAAAGTACGCAGAGAAGCTTTAATAAAAGCCATACTAAGCGATCAGCCTATAATAACAGGAAAAGTTCAACTCGTTCAGGAAGATGCTGAAGCTATTAAATCTAGCTTTTTGATGTATTTGCCAGTCTACAAAAAAAATTCCAAGCATAATACTCCTCAAGAGAGAATTTTGGCGATCCAAGGCTTTATATCTGCCCCATTTCGTGCGAACGATCTTATGTATGGTCTCTTGGGAAGACTATTCACTAACGTGCATTTTGAGCTATACGATGGTACTTTTATTAAAAAAGAGAATCTTCTCTACGATTCTAACCTTAACACTAAAAATATGGTACCCTATAAAAGAACAACTCTCATACTAGATGGGCGTACGTGGACGCTTATATTTAAGCGAAATAACTCACTAGACAATCAATTACTTTACCCTATTCTAACTATTCCCGCGTTTATTCTTCTATTGACGGCATTCCTCTATTTATTGCTAAGCTCATTGATTAAAAGGAAAAGAGTTGCCATTCAACGCTCAAATGAGCTACTTATTTCCAATGCAACAATAGTAGCAAAAGAAAATTTACTACAAATTTTGCTCGATTCCATAACGGAAGGAATGTACGGAATTGATGAAACGGGAACATGTACATTTGTAAATAAATCGTTTTTACGACTTCTTGGGTATGAAGATGAAAATGAAGTTTTAGGTAAGAATATACATAATGTGATTCATCATACCCACAAGGATGGTTCTCCTTGCTCAAGTGGCGAGTGTAAAATATACAAAGGCAATCAGAGCGGTGAAGCGTATTATGCGAGGGATGAAGTGTTTTGGAAACAAGA
>CANMHZ010000132.1 GCA_947497635.1 Helicobacteraceae bacterium
GAGGATGAGTATATACACAAACATCAGATGCCCATTTCCACCAGAGAGACGTGCCATTTTCAGCGCTGCCCATTCAAAGAATCCTATCTCATCAAGTACCATTGAAAGGAGAATGATTCCGATAAAGGCGAGCGTAGCATCCCAAACAATAGAGGTCACTGTCCATACATCGGCGATACTGACGACTCCTAATGCCAATGCAACAATCGCCCCAACAACCGCGGTGGTACCGATTTGCAACCCTTTGGGCTGCCAAATAACAAATATAAGTGTGGCTAAAAAAACACCAATGGCTAATAGCATAATTATCTCCCTATTAAATTGTGGAAGTGTAGCATAATATCAATATATCTTGATATATTATTTTTATTTCGTTACACTTTCATAAATCGGAGGTGATCTATGGATGTTTTTTTGGAAACCGTATCGGCACTGAATGACGAAACGCGCATCAAACTGCTTGCATTTTTAGATATTCACGGCGCGCTGTGCGTGTGCGATTTACAGGAAAGTTTCGGGATGATACAGTCGCGTCTATCACGCCATCTAAAAATTCTAAAAGAGGGGGGATTTTTGCGAGTTGATCGGTGTGGGACATGGGCATATTATTCCATTCGTTTCCCGCTTGATCGATTCCGAAGCGAAGCATTGAGTGAAATTCGTTGTTTGGGAATTGAACTTCCCCCATTACAAAAATTATCAGAAACTGGAGACTGTAAATTATGAAAAATGTTCTTATCCTCTGCACTGGAAATAGTTGCCGCTCTATCATGGGTGAAGCCCTGATTAATGCCAAAATGGGAGATTGTGTATTTGCTCAAAGCTCTGGTGTCAAAGCCAGTGGAAAAGTAAATCCGAACGCGCAAGCGCTTCTCGAAGAAAAAGGGTACTGGAGAGAGGAATACCACTCTAAAGTGATCGATACTGTTATCGATACCCCGTTCGATCTCGTCGTCACCGTCTGCGACCATGCCCATGAAACCTGCCCTATGTTCCCAAAAGCCGTCAAAACGATCCATATTGCATTCGAAGACCCAAGCGGTAAAGAGGTGGAGGAGTACGCTAAAACATTGAATTTAATCGAGGCAACGCTTCTTCCGATCATCCAATCCGAGTTGTGTGACTGATCATGTGGCAGGAGAGCGTCAACGTCATCGTGTATGAGTGGCTGAAAATGCCACATGGAGAGAAACTCTCTGATGCTCTTAATTTTTTCATCTACGATACGGTAAAAATTCTTTTTCTTCTCACCACGATTATCTTCGCGATTACTCTGCTACGCTCGTACTTTTCGACCGAAAAGGTGCGTGTTTACTTAAGTAAAAGGCATGAATATACGGGAAATGTCCTTGCCGCGTTGTTTGGGATTATTACCCCGTTTTGCTCGTGCTCGGCTATTCCACTGTTTTTGGGCTTTTTGCAAGCACGCATACCGCTTGGGGTGACATTTAGCTATCTCATCTCCGCACCGCTAAACAACGAAATTGCTATTGCAATGTTGCTTACGATGTTCGGATGGAAAGTGGCTGCGCTGTATATCGGATTTGGTTTGATGGTTGCTATTGTAGGCGGTATCGTCATTGGAAGATTTGGTCTGGAAAAAGAGATTCTCATTGAAGTCAAACCGATTGAGGGAGAAATTCACGCCGAAAATCAGGTTATAGCGTTCAAAACACGTCTCAGTGAGGCATGGGATTACACCCTTGATATTCTTCAAAAGATTTGGTTGTACGTTCTTATCGGTGTTGGAGCAGGGGCATTTATCCACGGCTATGTGCCGACCGAGTTTATCACCTCTATTGCAGGCGGAGATAATCCGTTTGCCGTACCTCTTGCAACACTGCTTGGTGTACCGATGTACTCCAACGCCGCAGGTGTGATGCCCCTCATTGAAGTACTGACATCTAAAGGGATGCTGATGGGGACAGCTCTCTCATTTATGATGGCAATCACCGCACTCTCCCTTCCCGAAGCGATGATTCTCAAACGTGTGATGAGCCTGAAACTCATCGGGATCTTTTTCGGTACAGTGACGCTGGGTATAATCGGTGTCGGGTATCTCTTTAACGCACTATTATGAGAACGCTAACGGAGTAAAACCCCGTCAGCTACGCTAGCCGCTATGGCACTAAAGCTTGCCTCTTTCGAGGCAGAAGTATTTTATAGGAGTTAATATGAAAATCGAAATTAGTAATCAAAAAAATGGTATAAAAGCTTTTCTTTCAGGCTTTAGCACTGAAGAGTTAAGTGCTAAAATAGAGGCATGTAAAACTGGAGAATGTTCATGTAACTGTGATCCTGCAATGATGCAAAAGATCGAATCAATTGATCTCGAAAGTGTCGATGGAGGATCAACAATCACCATTACCGGAGACGTTGATGCCCAAACCCTCGCACCGATGATGCAAGAGTGTCTTATAGGAGAAAAACAATGAAAATCGAAATTTTAGGAACAGGCTGTGCGAAATGCAAAGCCCTCGAAGAGGCAACGAAACAAGCGGTAGCGCAAAGCGGTAAATTCGCTCAAATAGAAAAAGTCGAAGACATCATGAAGATCATGGAATATGGCGTGATGAGCACCCCAGGACTTGTCATTGATGGTAAAGTCGTGAGCACAGGTAAGCTGCTCAGTGTAGCCGAAATCGTTGATCTAATCAAAGCGTACTAAGTGGAGAGCTTCCTTTTAGGGTTGCTCGAATCACACGGGGCTCTCGTATTCGCCGGAGCGTTCAGTATCGGAGCACTAACCTCTCTCGCACCTTGCTCTATCATCTCTGTTCCCTTATTGGTAGGAAGTGCACTGGGAATGAGTTCGCATTTAAGCTCTCGTGAGCGGGTATATTTTACCTATATCTTCGCTTCGCTGTTTGCTCTAGGTGTGGCGGTGAGTTTCTCACTACTGGCTTTCATGGTTGCTAAAATGGGATATTTTTTCTCGATTGCACCTCTGGAAGCGTACATTGCAGGGGGGATAGCGGCTATCGCTATCGGGTTATATTCGCTAGGGGTTTTACCCGAAGTGATCGATAAATCGCGCTGGATGAGCCGACTTATCACGTTACGCTATGTGGGAGCTTTTTTGATCGGGATGCTCTTTGGGCTCGTTTCTACGCCGTGTGCCTCTGCTCCATTGGTTGCCATCATCACGGTCGCTGCTAATGCACCTGATTGGTACGCCTATGCCCTTGTCCTCACATTCGCATTAGGACATTCATTACTGCTCTTAGCCGCGGGTGTATCGGTCGCATTTGCCCAAGGGGTTGCAAGTAGCTCAAAAATAGCATTTATCACCGGATGGATGACGAAAATTTTTGCGTTTGCCCTTATCGCTATCGGGGTATATTTTTTCACCTTAGCCTATCAACAACTATAAAGGAACCTCATGTTTAAATTTATTTCTTTGGTTGCACTCTGTGCATCCATGTATTCAGCTGAATTACAACCGCGCCCTTATGCTCTTGTCAAACAAGAGATCGGTCGTGGTCAAACCGTCATGGTCGAAGCGGGTTCGACGATGTGTCAAGCCTGCAAAGAGATGGGTGAACTTCTTTATCGTGAAATGGAAATTAATCCTAAACGTAAAATCCTTTTTGTCAACGTCGGTGAAGAGCGTGATGCAGCCCGTGCCATGAAAATCCAAATGATCCCGACGCAAATTGTTTATGACGCACAAGGGCGTGAGATTGACCGTCATATCGGCGGGTTTACTACGGATGGACTAAAACGATTTTTAGCGAAACATAAAATCTAATGTAAACGTACGCTGAACTGGAACATAATAATTTAAAAATTAGCTTTTGGTATTTTTAATCGAAAGCATACACCTTGTGTAGTGTTTGAACACACTTCAATAGATCCGTTGACTTTTTCTGTTAGTAATTTACGCGCAAAATAGAGTCCATATCCTCGCCCAGCTGCTTCTTTGGTCGTAAATCCTGGGTCGAATATTTGATTTGAATATTCGGCACTAATCCCGTCCCCGTTATCGTGTATATCCACTAGGATATTTTGATCCTCTGATTTGCATGTAATAGTAATTTTCTTATTGACTTCATTCGATATAGCAACTGAATCTATAGCGTTTTCGATGATTACTAAAAGAATATGCATGATTTCATCACGATACCCTGCTGTCATAGTTACAAATGAGCAATTAATCGTTATTTGTATACCTAAAGAATGGATCCGATCCTGAACCAAAATAAGGATGCTGTCAAAAATATTTTGAAGATTTCCGGCAAAGGGTTGAATATTAGACGAATACAGCGTGTTAATACTTTCCACATGCGATGAAAGCTCTTCTAATATATTTTCACACCGCTCAATGGCTTCTATCGTATTTGAATTGTTAGACGTCAATTCTCGTAATTTCAACATATAAGATGCGAGTGTATTAAGTGGATGTCTCCATTGATGAGAGATCAAGGAGACCATTTCACCTAATTGAGCCATTTTGGAAACTTGTCGAATTATCTGATTTTGCTCCTCTTT
>CANMHZ010000133.1 GCA_947497635.1 Helicobacteraceae bacterium
CACACTCCATAGAGCGATCCGCCGTATCTTGTTTTTGTTCTGGTGATTGAGAACGAAGATAATAAGTTGATTTAAGACCCAGCTTCCATGCGAGCATATAAATATCATTGAGATATTTACCGCTTGCTTTATCAAGAGTGATAAAAATATTAAGACTTTGCCCTTGATCAATCCATTTTTGGCGGATAGCCGCTGCTTTGATCAAGATCGTTTGATCCAAATCGTAAGCAGGGGTGTAATATCCCCATGTATCAGGTGAAAGCTTAGGAGCAACTACAGGGATAAGTCCTGACAAATTTTCTTCAAACCATTTACGCTTATAAATAGGTTCAATAGTTTGTGTTGTTCCTGTAAGAATAGAAATCGAACTAGTCGGAGCAATCGCCATCAGATAGCCATTACGCATCCCTTGTTGTTTTATTGTTTCACGTAGAACATCCCAATCATAACTAGAACCAAATAGACCTCCACGATCGACAAGTTTTCGAACCTCTGAACTCGCATGATCCATTGGTAAAATACCACGACTCCACTTAGAACCATTGTATTCAGAGTATGACCCTTTTTCCAAAGCTAAATCAGACGAAGCTTTGATAGCGTTATAACTCACCGCCTCCATCACTTCATCAATTTTATCAAAGTGTTCTTGCGTTCCCCAAAGTATTTTTTGTTCCGCTAACATTTGTGCTTCACCCATAACACCCAAACCAATAGCACGACTGCGCATATTCGTCCGCTTTACTTTTTCAAGTGGATAAAAATTAAGGTCGATCACATTGTCTAAAGCACGAATAGCAATAGGGACAATACGGTCAATATCCTCTTTTGTATGGATACGAGAAAGATTCACCGAGGCAAGATTACACACAGCAGTTGCCCCATCCACTTTCTCTTTTTCAACAATATAAATTGGTCGCCCAGCCAATGAATCAAGTGCCGTAATTTTATTGGCTGGTTTTTCAATGCCGCTGTCTACCGTAACCAATGCATCTTCTTCATACGTGACAAACGTTCCATCTTCAAATTTCACCTTGATTAGATAGTGGTTAGGCTGTGTGTTTTGAAAAATTTCTGTACAAAGGTTTGAGCTACGAATAATCCCATAATGGTCATTTGGGTTAGCACGGTTAGCGCTGTCTTTGAAACATAAAAATGGGCTGCCCGATTCGAAATAACTCGTAAGGATTTTTTTCCACAAATCTTTTGCTTTGATATGTTCTTTGAGAATTGATCCATCGTGTTCCAATTCCAAATATCGTTTTTCAAAATCCGCACCATGAAGTTCCGTCAATTCTTTAACATCGTAAGGGTCAAACATTGTCCAAATACCATCTTCAACAACTCGTTTCATAAACATATCATTGATCCACAGCGCAGGGAACAAATCATGTGCCCGTCGGCGCTCTTCACCTGAGTTTTTCTTAATATCAAGGAAATCTTTAATATCCATATGCCACGGTTCGAGGTAGACAGCAATAGCCCCTTTCCGAGTACCTAGCTGATCAACGGCGATAGCAATATCGTTGGTGATTTTCAAGAAGGGGACAGTCCCCCCAGCAGCATTTTTGTGTCCATCGATGAATGAACCCATCGCGCGTACTTGCGTCCAATCCCAACCAATACCGCCACCGAATTTCGAAAGGAGTGCCATCTCTTTGTAGGCATCAAAAATCCCCTCAATATTATCTGGTGAACTTCCAATGTAACATGAGCTCAGCTGATGACGCGTTGTTCGAGCATTGGAAAGGGTAGGGGTAGCCATCATTACTTCAAACTTGGACATCATGTCGTAAAACTTGATTGCCCACCCTTGAGCATCTTCTTCATTTTGCGCCAAAAACATCGCCACTGCCATAAACATATGTTGTGGAAGTTCGATTGGATCACCTTTACGGTCTTTGATCAAATAACGATCATAGAGTGTTTTTACCCCTAAATAGTTGAATTCCAAATCACGATCAGGGACAATATGTTTTTCCAATTCGGATAGATCAAACTTCTCTTTTAGCCCTAAGAGAATACGTCCCTCTGCTTCACAACGTTCGAAATAGCTCAATAAACTTCCATACCCTGTAAAACCGTTTACACGGTGATACAAATCGTACAAGAAGAGGCGTGATGCCACAAACGTCCAGTTAGGGCTGTCAATATCAATTTTATCCACCGCTGTTTTGATAAGGGTATTTTGAATCTCATGGCTTGCTATTCCATCACGAAACTGTATATGGGCATCCAATTCCAACTCACTTTGAGATACATTTGTTAATCCACTAACGGCCGCCGATGTATACTTTTGTATTTTACTGATGTCCAGCGGTTCACGACGACCATTGCGTTTGATAATAGTTAGCATTGAGCAGGCTCCTTGAATACACGATCAAAGATACGCCCAACATTTTTCGTGTAATAATCAAAGTTAAAACATTCACGAATAGCATCTTCACTCAAACTTTGACGTAACTCTTCATCGTCCAATAAGAATTGCAAATAAAGAGATTCACCTTTCTCATTGGTCGCACTTTTACCGTGCTGTAACCCTTCCCATACTTTCATCGCATTACGCTGAACGATACGGTAGGCATCTTCACGACTTACCCCTTTGAGTGGTAGTTCTAATAATACACGCTGTGAGAAAACCAAACCACCTGTTAGGTTTAGATTACGCATCATGTTCTCTGGATAAACAACGAGCTTAGAGATAACACTGTTAAAACGGTGCAGCATAAAGTCAGAGGTCACAAAGCTATCAGGAAGCCAAAAACGCTCAGTTGAACTGTGTGAGATATCACGCTCATGCCATAATGCAACGTTTTCCATAGCAGGTACTGCATAGGAACGAACCATACGTGCCAACCCTGTTATATTCTCTGTTAGGATAGGATTACGCTTGTGGGGCATTGCCGATGAACCTTTTTGCCCAACAGCAAAAAATTCCTCACACTCATACACTTCGGTACGTTGCCAATGGCGCACTTGTACGGCAAATTTTTCAATTGAACTTGCTAAGAGGGCTAATGCAGATGCGAGACGGGCATAACGATCACGTTGTATCACTTGGTTGGAAACAGGAGCCGATTTAAGTCCTAATGCCTCACAGGTATACTCTTCAAGTTCTAACGGTGCGTGAGCAAAATTTCCCATAGCTCCAGAGACTTGACCAACGGCAATAACTTCCATCGTTTGTTCTAGGTTAGTGAGATGACGTGCCATTTCATCGTACCAAACCGCTAACACCAAACCAAACGTAATAGGCTCACCATGAATACCGTGGCTACGTCCGACGACTAATGTCATCTTGTGTTCAATGGCGCGAAGCTTAATCGACTCCATCACCATTTTGACATCTTCGATAATAAGTTTAAGGGAATCCCGCATTTGTAGAGCAACAGCTGTATCGACCGTATCCGAACTCGTCATTCCGTAATGGAACCAACGGCTTTCCTCACCCAACGTTTCTGAAACGGATGTGGTAAATGCTATCAAATCATGTCGTGTAACGGCTTCAATTTCATCAATACGTTCAACGCTAAATCCTGCGTTTGCAACAATTTTTGCCGCATCTTCGTCAGGGATAAGCCCCAATTTATTCCACGCAACAACCACTGCTTTTTCAACATCAAGCCACGCTTGATACTTTGCTTGAATACTCCATTTGGATTTCATTTCTTCTCTACTGTAACGATCTACCATAATTTTCTTCCTTACTGTGCTAAAATGCGCTTTAAAACTGCGCTAAAACTATGTCTTTAGTCTATCTAACCCTCCCTTACAAAGGAATATATTTTGCCATTTATCACTAAAAAACTTCATGCTCCCACCCGTCAAAAAGCACTCTTATTTTTAATTCGTGAACTGGGTCTTGGACAGCCCGAAGCACAGCGACTTATTGCCAAAGGACGACTTTCTCAAAACGGAATTGTTATGTCTAACCAAATGGGATTTATCGAAGGTGATTTTGATTTTATCTGTTTTGAGCCGTTATCCCTTGGTCTAGCTGCTACCTTTGTTACTCCAGATTTTGCCATATATGACAAACCAAGCGGCGTTCTTGTCCATCCCCAAAGCCGTCGTACGGCCTATTCACTCAATGATGAAATCAAACATCGGTTTGGACATGATGCTAATGTTACCCATCGAATTGATCAAGAGACAAGCGGTTTGGTTTTGGCATCCCGTAACAAAAAAAGCGAGCGTGTTTTAAAACTATTATTTGAAGAACGTCAAATAACTAAACGCTATTTGGCAATGGTACATGGACATCTAGCACACCCTATGGATATTCAAGAACCATTATTACGTAAAGAAGATCCTAGTACGCTAGTACGAATGGTTGTAAAGGTTCATCCTGACGGTAAAGCTTCCCGTACTTTTATCAAGCCTCTGCAATACTTTCCTGAGCATAATATTACTCTCGTAGAAGCATCCCCCCTAACAGGTC
>CANMHZ010000134.1 GCA_947497635.1 Helicobacteraceae bacterium
GGATCATAGCTTGATACAGCAGAACTCTCAGGAAGCATTGTTCCTCCAAATACGTTTGACGTAAAATGGGCTGCTTTGAGCTCCATCGAATCGTATTTGGAAAACTCATGGGTAAGCATAAGAGAGAGAGATTGATTCTCCATGCTGGGGGATTCGCTGACACCGTTATGGTCATTATCAACTTGATCTTGGGCATGATACGACGCTGAGATCAGAATTCCTGTTTTTTTATCAGCACTTAGAGCTTCACCAAGGAGAGAGTAATTTTTGGTTCCCAATGTCCCCATAGAGGTATCGATTTCAATGCCGTTACCATGAGGTTTGCGTGGGATAATATTGATAGTTCCCCCTATCGCTTCGGGAGCTGTGAGAGATGCCCCTGAACCACGGGCGATTTCAATACTCTCAATATCTGCCGTACCGATAGCATCCATCCCGTAAAAACTTGATACGGTGGAGTTAAAAGGGATACCGTCGATAAGGACAGTTGTGTGTTCCCCCTTAAGCCCATTGAGTTGCACCCGTTTGAGTCCACAAATGGAGCATCCTGTGGTGACACTCACACCTGCTTGTTTCTCAATGGCTTCGGAAAGGGTTGCCGATTGGCTTTGTTTGAGATCTTTGTTGGTGATTATTTCGGTCGCTTCTACTAAATCTTTGAGGCTTCCTTTGGATTGGACAATAGGGGCATCGGCGCTCTCTACGGTAAGTGTGTCAAGTTGAATATCGTTTGCCGAAGCAAAAGTACAAATCGCTGCGCACGCAACAATGGAAAGTGTTTTTTTCATAGAGGTATCCTAAATGGTTAAATAATTATAGTAATGGTTTGTTTTTTGATAATTAGGTAGATTTTAAGACAGAGGCGGAGAACGACTTCGTGTTAGGATGGCAAGAGGAGAGGGTTGCGTAAATGGTGCAGACGCAAAGGGCTCGAAAGTAGAGGTAACGATGCTAAGAACAATGGGTTCATTAGCCAATGCAGGGGAGTGAGCGAGAAGACACACTTCACACGAATCACCATTATGATGGGCATGGCTTAGTTGATGAACAACCCCTACGAAAAGGGAGAGGATGAACAGCAGTGCAAAAATTCGTCGAAAACGTTTCATCATCTCCCCTTTTTTATTTTGCTAATTGTAGCAAAAAATGTTTTTTATCCGATAAAGCAAAATTAGTTAATTTAATTTTAAAGAACTTCAGAAATAATGGCGTAACAGAAGAAAGTAATATTACTAGTTTTTAGGGGGTAACAATGAGATATTTAATCGTAAATACTTTAGTGATTGACTTGATTTTATCTACGTTGCTCTATGCAGGAGGAGAACAGACCCTTAAAGATGTGACACTTTTGCCAATAAGTGTAGAAAGTGAGGTTGAATCTTCGAATAGTACCGATGCAGCAACAGAGGGGACGGTAACTGCACGGCAGTTAGCGAACCGACCGATTCTCCGTCCTGCTGAGGTGTTAGAGAGTGTTCCTGGACTCATCGTTACGCAGCACAGTGGTGACGGTAAAGCCAATCAGTATTTTTTACGTGGCTTCAGTCTCGATCATGGGACTGATTTTTTTACAACCATTGAGGGTATGCCTACTAATCTTCCTACCCATGCACATGGGCAAGGGTACAATGATCTTAATTTTTTGATCCCTGAACTTATTTCGAGTGTGATGTACAAAAAAGGACCCTATTATGCGACAGAAGGAGATTTTGCTTCGACAGGGAGTGCCCATATCCATTATGCTGATAGTTTACCAGAAGCAATGGCGAGTGTAACGGTAGGCAGTTTTAATCAAAAACGTCTCTTGAATGCCAACTCCTTTGATCTCAATGGAGGGAAGCTTTTGTATGCGCTTGAATATTTTCATAATGACGGTCCTTGGGAACATCCAGAGGGGTATCAGCGTCTAAACGGTGTTGTGAGTTATGCCAAAGAGGAAGGACGCGACAACTACAAGATTATGGCGATGGCGTATAAGGGAGATTGGGATGCAACCAACCATGTTCCGCTTCGCGCAATCGATAGCGATATCATCGGGAGATACGGTTCCCTTGATCCAAGTGATGGCGGAAATACTCATCGATACAGTCTATCAGGTGAATATACCCATCGTGATAATAACGGGGTAACGAGTGCAAACGCCTATGTTATTGATTATGGGCTTGATTTGTTTTCTAACTTTACGTACTATTTAGATCATCCAGTAGAAGGGGATCAGTTTGAACAAAAAGATGCACGTACTATCCTTGGTGGAAATCTGGGACGTGTATCGGTAGGATCGATGTTAGGCCTAAACTCAGTTCAGTCTTATGGATTTCAACTTCGTCATGATGCTATTCGTGGTGTAGGACTTTATAACACTCAAAATCGTATTCGATTCAACACCATTACCTCCGACAGGGTCAATGAGACTAATGGGGCACTTTATTACCAAAACGAACTGACTCTCAGTGACAGTATCCGTATGATTGCAGGCATTCGAGGTGATTTGGTCCGTTTTGATGTGACAAGTGATGTCAATCCTGCGGATACGGCTGTCAAAACCGCTGCAATCGCCAGTCCGAAACTAAGTTTTATCTTCTCACCTTGGGGAGATACGGAACTATTTCTTAATGGTGGGTACGGCTTTCACAGCAATGATGCGCGAGGTATAACCCATGCGATTGATCCAGCAAAATCACTGGTACGAACCAAGGGAGGGGAAATCGGCGTTCGGACACGAGCCGTGAATCATCTTCAAACGTCATTAGCGTTGTGGATGATGGACAGTGAATCAGAACTCGTTTTCGCTGGTGACACAGGAGGGACAGAACCTACGGGTTCATCACGACGTACGGGTATGGAGTGGGCAAATTATTGGACTCCGACACCTTGGTTTATTCTCGATGTTGATGTTTCCCTATCACGCGCACGGTATAAAGACCCTTCTAGCTCAGGTGGAGTTTATGTCCCAGAAGCAATTGAGCAAACGGTATCACTAGGGGCTGCTATCACCGATTATGAAGAGTATTTTGGGGGATTGAGACTGCGTTATTTTGGTAGTCGTGCTCTTATAGAGGATAACTCGGTGCGCTCTAAACCCTCGACACTGGTTAATCTCAAAGTAGGGCGACATCTATCCAAGAATCTTGATCTGAGTGTTGATGTGTATAACCTCTTTGATCGTAAGACGTATGACATCGAGTATTATTATGAGTCGAAATTGGCAAGCGAAAGCACCTCCGTAATGGATCATATGGTTCATCCGGGTGAGCCACGCTCTGGACGTTTGACATTGACTTATCGGTATTAAAGGATTGTGGTTGTTTTATCAACACTTTACCTTCCCCTAAACCACCATTTGCTACAATTCCGCCATTAATTCATGGGTCTAAGTACCCAATCAAAGGAACTGCATGAAGCGTGCATTACTCAGTGTTAGCGATAAAAGTAATATCGTAGAATTTGCTAAATCTCTTATCGGTTTGGACTATGAAATCGTCTCTACGGGCGGAACGTTCAAAATGTTACGTGATGCAGGTGTAAATGCTATCGAGATTGATGATGTAACAGGATTTCCGGAGATGTTTGACGGTCGGGTTAAAACCCTTAATCCATACATTCACGGGGGTATTTTGTTTCGTCGTGATTTGGATTCTCATGTCAATACGGCGATGGAATACGGGATTGTTGAAATAGATCTTGTATGTGTAAATCTTTATCCGTTCAAAGCAACCATCGAGCGTACGGATGATTTTGAAGAGATTATTGAAAACATCGACATCGGAGGACCTGCAATGGTTCGCTCTGCTGCAAAAAACTTTAATGATGTTCATATCATTACCGATCCAAGTGATTATTCTGTGGTTCTCAATGCCATCCAAAATGATGAAGATACAGTTGAATTTCGTCGTAGTTTGATGATCAAAGCATACGAACATACGGCGGCGTATGACTCCATGATTGCCAACTATATGAACAAGCGTTTCAACAACGGCATGGGCGAAAAGCAGTTTATCGTTGGAAACAAAGTAATGGATACCCGTTATGGAGAAAACCCGCATCAAAAAGGCGGCTTGTACGAGTTTGATACTTTCTTTTCTAAAAACTTCAAAACCCTCAAAGGGGAAGCAAGTTTTAACAATCTTACGGACATCAGCGGTGCGGTGAAAATCGCGGCAGCCTTCGGAGATGAGAACGCGATTTGTATCGTCAAGCATGGCAATCCATGCGGATTTGCAATACGTGAAAATATGATGGACGCGTATACGGAAGCACTCAAATGTGATCCGATTTCAGCATTTGGTGGTGTCGTTGCTGTCAATGGTATCGTGACCAAAGAGCTTGCCCTTAAAATGAACGAGATGTTCTTGGAAGTTGTTATTGCAGGGCGTATTGATGAAGAGGCACAAGCAGTTTTCGAGACAAAAAAACGTCTTAA
>CANMHZ010000135.1 GCA_947497635.1 Helicobacteraceae bacterium
CCGTTCGAGTCGTCGTCTTATCAAGGAGATTGATAGTGCAATTGAGCGACACTTGGTTGCATTTAATACCGAACCCACTAATAGTGAATTGGCGGTACTATTAGGAGTTGATGAAGCAAAAGTTCATGATGCCCGAATTGCATCCGATATATATACTATTTTACCCTTAGATGATCAGCTAGGCAACGAGCTTGAGGGGGGAATGTTAGAGCGTATGGAGCATGAAGAGCTTGTTGATGTAATCAAAGAAGTTCTGATGGGATTTGAGGAGCGTGAACAGATGATTATTCAGCTCTACTATTTTGAAGAGTTGACGTTAAAAGAGATTAGTAGTATTCTAAACATTACAGAGTCACGTATTTCCCAAATTCACAAATCGGTTATTCGGCGTATTAAAGAAACGGTAGAGGGGTAAAGAATGGCTGATATTTTATCCCAAGAAGAGATTGATGCTCTTCTTGACGTCGTCGATGATGAGGGTGACGTCTCCCTTGACGGCGAAGAAGAGAACCTTTTTCCCAACCGTCAGATCACTCTGTATGATTTTAAACGTCCGAATCGTGTTTCCAAAGAGCAGTTACGTGCCTTTCGTGGTATTCATGACAAGATGGCACGTTCTATTTCGTCGCAAATTTCGGCTATTATGCGCTCCATTGTCGAAATACAGCTTCATTCAGTCGATCAGATGACGTACGGTGAGTTTTTGATGTCGCTTCCAAATCCGACGAGTTTTAATGTCTTTTCCATGAAACCGTTGGAGGGGAATGGGGTTTTGGAGATTAACCCTTCGATTGCTTTTCCGATGTTGGATCGAATTCTAGGTGGGAAAGGGGAACCTTTTGAAGCCAATCGAGAGTTTTCGGATATTGAGCTTTCACTATTTGAGACCATCTTGCGAGTAATGATGGCGACCTTACGTGAAGCGTGGGGACCTGTAATTGACCTTTATCCTCAAGTAGAATCCAAAGAATCAAGTCCCAATGTCGTTCAAATCGTCGCCCAAAATGAGATTGTTGTCATGGTCGTCATGGAGATTATTATCGGACACAGTTCGGGGATGATGAATATATGTTATCCTGTTATTGCATTAGAGCCTGTGTTACCAAAATTGGCGAGTCGTGACCTCATGCTCAACGAAACCAATTCCAAAAAAAGTCGAAATCAAGAGCTTCAAGTTCTTTTGGGTGGAGCTCACGTAAATGTAGAGGTTAATTTGGGGTATGCGGAGCTGACGCTTCAAGAATTATTAGACATTGAAGAGGGGGATATCCTCCGTCTCAATCTTCCAGCGAATGATGTCGTGAGTGTAAGTGTGGATGGGAAAGAGCGTTTCGTTGCCCAAATGGGGTTACGTCGTTTCCGAAAATCAGTACAAATTACTCAAATGGTTGATACCGAAAAAGATGCTGTCAAACGTGCCCTCAAAGAGTTTGAGATGAAACGCAAAGTACGTATTAGTGGAGTGAAAGATATTATCAAAAAGCATACTGAGTATGAAGAGGATGAATAATGAGTAACATAACGGGATTGTTCTCTCAAGAGGCAGCAGCAACAATCGAGGGGTTAACGGGTCATACTCCCTCAATTTCTTTTAAAGAGGGTGAAAATATTTCGATAGTTAGTAACGTTATTCCCCCTATTGGGTGTGTTCATTTGAGCTTTAGCGGTGCGGCATCGGGGAAGGGGATGATAATGATTCCACCTATGTTGGCTACGGCGCTAGGGGACATGATGCTAGGTGGCGATGGCGATGGGAAAGAGACCATGAATGAGGATGATCTTGATGCTATTAAGGAGATTGTTTCTAATATTATGGGTGCTATGAGCACAACTCTCTCCTCTCAAAAGGATCTTCCAAAATTTTCTATTAAAACAGATGATGCCATTTTTATAGGTGAAAATGGTGAGGTTGATCTTGACAGTTTTGTCAAAATGTATGTTTTTAATTTTACTTTAGGAGAGATAAAATCATTAATAATGTTAGTTATTGATGGAAACATTCTTGAAGCTTTAGAGGGATCGTCCAAAATGGAGGACTCCCCCTCAATAAACAAGGGGGATCAATCGACATCAATGAGTGGAGGGAACTTCCCTTCTCGCAAATTAGATGAAACAGAAATGAAAAATATTGGTTTGATTTTAGATGTCAAACTTCCTGTCCGTGTCCGTATAGGTAAGAAAAAAATGCTATTAAAAGATGTTTTGAGTATGGATATTGGTTCCATTATTGAGCTCAATCAATTGGCGAATGATCCTCTCGATATTTTGGTGGATGATAATGTCATTGCGCAAGGGGAAGTGGTGATTGTCGATGGAAACTTTGGTGTTCAAATTACTTCTATTGGTAGCAAGCGTGACCGTTTGACGAAGTTAAAAGGATAAAAATGCCACGAGAACGAGGTAAGGGAAAAGAGTATCAAAGTAGTCGGTACGTTAAAGATATAAAATCGGCGGGTGCGTGGAGTGTTTTCAAAATTATTGCCGATTTTGTCCAAGGATTTGATGAACTTGGTGAATTAGGACCTTCGGTAACTATTTTTGGAAGTGCCCGAGTGGACGAAAATCATCCCTATTATGCTCAAGCAATGCAACTCTCCGATATGCTAGGAACACGGGGGTATAATGTTATTACAGGCGGTGGTCCTGGGGTAATGGAAGCCGCTAATAGAGGTGCGTTTAGTCATGAGAACGTCGAGTCTATAGGGTTGAATATTGAACTCTCTTCTGAGCAACATCCTAATCGGTATATTACGAAAGGGCGCAGTTTTGATTACTTTTTTTCACGCAAAGTGATGTTAGTAAAATATTCGATGGCGTACGTCATTTTTCCCGGAGGTTTTGGGACACTTGATGAGATGTTTGAAGCGCTAACGTTGATTCAAACCCGAAAAGTATGGGGGGTGCGTCTGTTTGTTATTGGAACTGAATTTTATGCCCCTTTGTTGGAATTTATTCGTACCAAACTGTTGGGCGAGGGGATGATCGATGCGAGAGATATGGATTTGATTACTCTGACCGATGATTTAAATTTTGTGGTGAGTGAAATTGAAAAATCGTTGATAATGCAAATAGCAGATTTGGAAAAAGAGGGATTACGTGATACAAAATATTATCAATCTCTCTCATCCTACATGAGCGATCGACCCGGGCTATAGGAGGCAGTATATGAAAAAAGTTCTTATCGGAATGAGTGGCGGTGTAGATTCAACTGTTTCAACTCTTTTGCTCAAGGATCAAGGGTATGAAGTAGAGGGGGTGTATATGAAACTCCATTCAAAGCCTGGATACCATGAGATTCATCAAGCCAGAGCGCAAAAGGCCGCTGATTTTGCAGGGGTTAAGCTTCATATTTTGGATTTGCAAGAAGAGTTTAATACCAAAGTATTCACCCCTTTTATCGAAACGTATCGGGCAGGAAAAACACCTAATCCATGTGCGCTGTGTAACCGTAACATTAAATTTGGGGCAATGGTGGAGTTTGCCGACAGTATCGGGGCAGAGTATGTAGCAACGGGGCATTATATCCGTCATGATGGGTATTATCTTCTCGAAGCGCACGATGACACCAAAGATCAGAGCTATTTTCTATTTTACATCAATCCTACATTAGTTCCACGCTTACTTTTCCCATTGGGAGAAAAACACAAAAGCGACATCAAAGCGTATGCTTCTACGATTGAGGGGTTAGAATCGTTCGCCTCCCAAAGTGAATCGACAGAGATTTGTTTTGTGGAGACCACCTATATGGAAGTGTTGAAACCTTACGTGAATATTGACGTTGAAGGGGATGTGCTTGACCTCGATGGTAACGTTGTCGGTAAACACAAAGGGTATATGCACTATACCATTGGCAAACGAAAAGGGTTCAGTGTCCATGGTGCCCATGATCCCCATTTCGTCGTTGAAATCCGCCCCGAAACGAATCAAATCGTAGTGGGATTGCGTGATGCACTAGAGTGTCACCGTGTCGTATTGGAAAATCTTAATATGTTTGATACGCGTACGAGCTTTGAGTGTGATGTGAAACTCCGCTATCGGACAACGGCGGTGCGGTGCAGCGTTGTTATCGAGGGGGATCATGCTACGGTGGAGCTTCATGAACCTGTGTTGGGTGTCGCATCGGGGCAAGCAGGGGTCTTTTATGATGGGGACAGATTACTTGGTGGCGGGTGGATTGTCTAACTTATTGCTATCATAGTGAAGAAAAGCAGAATATTGAGAGTTTTATTATGACAAAAAATGAAATATTAGATGAATTATCTAAAAACAAGCACTACATCCAAGAACATTTTGAAGTAGATAAGATAGGCTTGTTTGGTAGCTATGCAAAAGACAAGCAAACCCAAGAGAGTGATATAGATATTTATGTAGAGTTTAAACATAAAACATTTGACAATCTTGCAGGACTTTGGA
>CANMHZ010000136.1 GCA_947497635.1 Helicobacteraceae bacterium
TAGCGTCCCTTATGTTTATTACGGCTCATTCGTCAAAGCCGACGGAACAACGACATTAAAAGTAGGTGACACCTTAACCCCGACAGAGTTATCGTCAATTGAGTTTAAAACGGCATCAAATATTTATGGAAGCGCTACTCTCCAATACACTGAAGATGGTATTCCTAAAAATATTATCATGAACGTTTCGTCGGTTAACGATGCACCAGTTGTGAATGTGGCAACATTTTCTGATATAAAAAGTACAAATACTGCCGTCACGTATTCAATAAGTAATTTAATGCATCAAATCGACAGTACTACAGGAAATTATATTGGCAACGATGTCGAAATTGGTTATTATAGTCTTGGAATTGCCCTTTCATCCATCGATACAGCCAAAGGAAAATGGTACAGTTCGTATTACGACTATAATTATTCTACATGGACTGAGATTACCAATGTTTCTAATAGTCATGCTTTATTATTGAATACTTACCAATATCTTAAGTTTATTCCTAATGATGGAGTAAGTGGAGATATAGATTTTAGTTATCATATTTGGGACGGTACAACAGGTTCAAGTAGTACCTATATTGATATTAGTGCTATCACTGCTACTGGCGGAAGTACCGCCTACAGTGCCGATACTGCAAGACAAACGATGGTGTTACCTAAAGCAACCAACGTCATCGACACCATCGTTGATAATCAACACTCTCTTCAACTAGTGGGTTCCGTAAATATTGATTTTAGTAAGTTATCCTACGATCACAATTTACTAAAAGTCGATGCGAAAGATGATGGGACTACCGCTGATACGATCACATTGACGGCACAAAAGGTACTCGATTTCGGGGTAAACAACACCATAATCTTGGATATCGATAGCAAAGATACGCTAAATCTATCTGGATGGACGCAAGGTGCGACGACGAATGGATACGTCGCTTGGACGCAAGCGGTTAACGATGTTACTGCTACATTAAACGTACATACCGCCGTCATTTAATGGAGATTTCCCCCTTCTCGAATTTGAGGGAGTAATAAAAACAATAAAAGCTGAAACCATTAAGAAACCACGGCAACGTGGTGCTTTGTAAAGGATTATTTAGAATGAGTTTGATGCCCAAAGTGAAAAAGTTTAGCGGTAAAAAATAATGGTTTTACCATCAAGGGAAACAATGTCGTCAAACAAGCACAACATCTCACGATGAAGTGCTTGTTTGATCAATCTGACGTAACCTAAATTTAGTTTATCCATTTAAGTTTCGTGGAGCTTTTTAAACCTTAAAGTGGTCATTATGGCTTAAGAATAAGATTATTTTAGGCTTTTTGCCTCCATTTCTTAAGTGGAATTATTTGCTATTTTCAAACCTTAAGAGGGTGAGAGGTACCAAATATCAATGCTCAAGAGTGGAATCTTGATATTCGAGAAATGATTCCCCCTCTTGAAGCGCTAAACTAACAAAAATAGTATTCCATCACCACAGGATACTATCCATCTCAATAGGCGCGTTATGGCAGAAAATACACAGACCATCCTCGCTCAATCCGCTGGGTTCCATTAACCCACATTCCTTGCACATCCTTTTAGGCAGATGAAAATCATCATGACCTTCAATAATATCTCCCATGTCGTAGACTTGTTTGTACGCCAATTCTCGTGTCCAATGAGAGGAGGTTGAGAGAATGGCTACTCCTACGTACGATTTCCTAAAAAGATCACGAACCACCCCTTCATCATCAATCTCAAATGTGGTAATGGCAACATTAACCTTTTCCCCCATACGGCAGATGGGGATATAAAAAATATTCCAGTACATTGATTTCTCCTTTTTAAAATACTTTGTTCAAAAACTCCATTAGCTTTTTATTGGCTAGGATCTCATCGCGGTAGAACCACAGTACAAAGACTATTATTGGAGCCACAGTCATACTCATTGCACTTTGATAATCCCCCAACAAACAAAAGTCCAGTGGAGGTATCAGCAGACCTATAAACATGTATTGATCAAATTTGGACATTTTCACGGTAATTTCTCCCTATTGGCTTTAGTCTCTTTTTTCTTCTTAGACGCCTTAGGGTAAATATTACAATAGCCCCGTCGTTCATCACGCTCTGACAATAGCTTTCCAATAGCGAGTATCCCTCCTAGAAATACAAATAGTCCAAATATCCATTGGGCAATCTCTTTTGTTTCCATCACCACTTAAATCCCCAAAACGTTGCAAGCAGGGTCATCACTCCATACACCGCCAGATCAAACACGATCAAATAAATCAGCAGTCGTTTCCAGTATTTGCGTATCATTGTAAATTCTCCTTTGTTTTTTCATTTGTCTTATTACGTTCTATATTCTGTAACATCTCTTCAAACGATATCTGCTCTTTCTTTCCATCAAAGTCACGCTCGTCAATAATACGTGCACACTCTTTATCATCTTCCATCTCGTAGGTGTAATGTTCCAGTGAGAGTTCAAAGGCACGTTTCATGGCGTACACTTTATTTTTATCTCCATCGAAACACACTTCAAGTTGTTCAACCACCGACTGGGGTAAAACAACACGCCAGTCCTCTTTATCGTAGGGGAGACCTCGAGTGTTGAGCTCTTCTTTTGATATTGGAGGTTGTGACGGTTCTATCGTCTTGGACGAGTTCTGATTCCCATGTTCCCCAAGTCTTTGAATCGAAAAAATAATTAGAGCAAGCAACACGACAATATTGATTGCAACAGCGGTATCGGACATTATGACTCCTCTTTTTGTATTGTAGGAGCACTTTTTCGACGCTCTTCTTTAAGCTCTCTGTATTCACGCTCATGTCGGCGAAATATCCATGCCATCCCACCAAAAACCCAAATGGCTGTCGCAGCACCAGTACCGATCATCCATGTCTCACTGATACATCGGGGTTCTTTTTGATCAATGATCTCGCATTGATCATTAAGCAGTTCAATACCTGTGTTGCCTTTGAAGAGATAACGCCCTTTGCGTTCCCAACCGTGTGTTTGTGAGATTAGTATGGGATTGGCATTCTCATCTTGACAAATAATCTCCCCACCGTTATCAAAGTGTTGCGCATAAAAATGCAACTGATCGTTTCGGCTGCACACATCATCACCCCATACCAAGGCAATCATTACCAGCAACCCCGCCATACTCAGTCCTATCTTTTTATCGATGACACTCATGATACTTGTGAACACGATTATCAGTGAGGTAACTGCCATCATCTGCAGATCAAAGGGGTTCATGGGTTTTCTCTTTTTGCCCCTCAAGAAGTTTGAGTTTAAGCTGTAACTCCTCGATCTCAAGCTTCTTGAGTCTCCCTTTCTCCATAAGCACCATAACCGTGTCAAACTCACGCTCGGTGATACGATCATGGATTAACCCATTGAGATACTCTTCATCCTTTTCACATAAAGTGAGGGATGGTTTAGGATTCGTTTTAGGTTTAATCATCTCACCTGTAGTAATGACAATTTTCCATAAAACAATAAGCAGTGCTACGATTATATTAAGTGCGACGAACATAAACACCAAGTTGGGGATATGGTGGTCAATAATCCATTGGTAAAGATTCATGGGGTTTCTCAGAAAGATTCAGTATCATCATCAACACGACACTCATTAAAATTACGATAAAAATACCAAAGGGCATAATAGGAGACCAACAGCATAAAGACGATCCCTCCCAACAATAGCCACTTAAGCTGTGTCAGCCAAGCAACTCCTAGCACGGCAAGGGTGTAACCCCCAACCCAAGGAAGCTGCGTTCTTTTAAATCCAATAACCGCTAAAGTCGCAACACCCAGTGCGTAAAAGAACAAACTCAAGAGAATCAATTTAAGGGTATGGTCACTCATGGGGTTTCTCCTTAGTTTCTTTTTGATCTTCTTCTATTTCACTACCCCATATCGCATGACGGAATAAAAATGCAATCAAAATCATGGTTAAAAATGCCATCCAATACGGTACTTCCGAAGGGCTTGGTGCCTCTTTGTACACAACATGGCATAATCCAAGGTCATTGTGAATTTG
The DNA here is from genome assembly GCA_947497635.1 of Helicobacteraceae bacterium. Taxonomy (GTDB): domain Bacteria; phylum Campylobacterota; class Campylobacteria; order Campylobacterales; family Sulfurimonadaceae; genus Sulfuricurvum. The sequence goes on from CANMHZ010000136.1 coordinate 4,024, forward strand.
ATCTTCTTTGACAAATCCCAAAGCAGGAACATATTTCCAACCGTTATGACGATCAACAAGGGTACTTTCCCCTCTCCACAATCCGCACTCGATAGCATGGGCCTCATTAAAACTTTTTAGGACAAATTCTTTGGCTTGATTATCTGCTGATACGTTGTAGCCGATGTAGGTAATCATCCCCAAGACAAGAACACCTAACCATGTCATCCCGACTTCTTCTACAAATATACCAAACAAACCTCAAAAGACTGGCTTTAGCGTCTGAAAGTTGTCATTAATTCTAGCGCCTACTTTATCCAAGATAGTCTTCCATTTGATGTTAAAAAAATCTCGTATTGTTTTCTTGAATACGGTAATTGATGCAAACACCTG
>CANMHZ010000137.1 GCA_947497635.1 Helicobacteraceae bacterium
ATGAGTACCGTCTCATTGATGCCTATTGTGATGTTTTTGGCGGAGCTGGAAAAAGGCTCAATGTTGAATGGTTTGAGGGAATTGATTGTTCAAAAATTATTTTGGCAGGGGGTCTTGACCCTCAAAATGTCGCAACACTGCAACCATACGGTTTTTATGGGGTCGATGTTAGCAGTGGTGTAGAAGTGTCAAAAGGGAAAAAAGATCCTCAAAAAGTTAAAAATTTTATTCAAAGTGCGCACAGATGAATCCACTGGATCAAAAAATACTCAATCGTCTCTCCAAGCACGGTATCCCCAAAGAAGAGTTTGAACGATTAATCGGTGACGATCTGGATTTGGAGATACTTCGTGCACAGGGGATGAATCTTATTCTTCATAATAAAAGCTATAAATTCCAGACTGCACTGAGTTCTATCGACGATACCCTCTTTTGCATCATTGATGTTGAAACCAACGGTTCCAAAACAGATCATCATCAAATCATTGAAATTGGTGCGGTAAAGTTTCAAAATGGCAAAATTATTGGCACCTATGAAAGTCTCGTCCATTGCACCGAAATATCCGATGCAATTGCTGAGATTACAGGAATCAGCGTCGAACAAACCCTTGATGCTCCCCATCTTTCACACGTAATGTCTGAAGTTCGTCTTTTCTTGGGTGATGCTATTTTCGTGGGTCATGCCGCAAAGTTTGATTATAACTTTGTCTCTGCCATGATGGAGCGTATTGGGTTAGGGAGACTTTTGAACCGACAGCTGTGTACTATTGATTTGGCAGAGCGGACATTTGAGTCTGAACGGTATGGCTTGGCCTATCTTAATGATACGTATGACCTATACACCGACGCAACCCATCATCGCGCCCTCTCCGATGCTATTACGACAACAAAGCTTTTAGAGCAAGTGCTCCCAATGATTCCAAATACTATTAAAACAGCCGAAGAACTGATTGCCTTTTCAAAAGAGGCTACACGAATGAAGCGCTTAAAACCGACAAAAGAAGAGAAGACTGCTTGAAGAAAGAGGTTATTCTCGAACTATTCCGAGAATTTGCCCACCCCAATAAGGCGATTATACCGTTGTTCAAGACGCTCACTGTCACTAAGCTTTCGTAAAGATGCTACTTGTGAGAGAAAGTAATCTTTGACGGCATTAGCAGCCCCTACTTTATCACGATGGGCTCCAATAAGTGGCTCATCGATTATATCATCAATTAAATCCAGCTCTTTGAGATCCGCACTTGTAATTTTTAATGCTTTCGTTGCCGCTTCTACTTTGCTAGGATCATTCCACAAAATCGCCGAACACCCCTCAGGAGAGATAACACTAAAAACAGAATAACGCATCATCGCAAGGCGATCTGCAACACCGATTGCCAATGCTCCGCCACTTCCACCCTCGCCGATAACAACAGAAATACTAATGGTATTAAGAGTCGAAAGCTCGAGTAAATTACGGGCGATTGCTTCACTTTGATTGCGCTCTTCAGCACCCAAACCTGGATAAGCACCTGGAGTGTCGATAAGCATCAAAAGAGGAATCTGAAATTTTTCCGCCATTTTTGCCATACGCAATGCTTTACGATACCCTTCAGGATTGGGCATACCAAAATTACGCTTTAGCTTATTCTTGGTACCTCGCCCTTTTTGTTCACCAATAATCATTACTCTCTCAGTCCCGATGGTTCCAAGGTAACAAATAATAGCAAGGTCATCCCGAAAATGACGATCTCCATGAAGCTCATATTTTTTATCAAAAAGAAGATTGACATAATCAAGTGCATACGGACGATCTTGGTGACGCGCAAGTTGAAGCTCTTGGTAGGGAGAAAGGTTTGTGTAAGTCTGATGAACTTCTTTGTCTAAATCCTTCTTGAGGATTGTAACGGCATGATGATCGTAGCGAATCTCCGCTGCAATAATCTCCTCTTGGATTTGGCAAATTTTTTGTTCAAAATCAAGATAAGTAGCCAAAGGTAAGCCTTAGATTTTTCTGAAAATAACAACACCATTGGTGCCGCCAAATCCAAAAGAGTTGCTCATAACTACATTCAATTCTGCCGCTCTCGCAACATTAGGGACAACATCCAAATCACAATCAGGATCAGGGGTGTCGTAGTTGATCGTTGGAGGAATAATACCATCACGCATTGCCATAATACTAATTATCGCTTCAATACCGCCCGCAGCACCTAGACAGTGACCCGTTTGCCCTTTGGTTGAACTAATCGGAGGACAATTTTCAGCTGATCCAAACGTTGCTTTGGTTGCCATTGTCTCATACCAGTCATTGTATTTCGTACTCGTACCATGAGCATTGATATAATCAACTTTTGGCTGACCTGCCATTTTCATCGCCGCTTTCATAGCGCGCGCTGCACCCTCACCACCAGGAGCTGGCGTTGTGATATGGTTTGCATCACCACTTTCACCAAATCCAATAAGTTCTGCATAAATACGCGCACCACGAGCGATAGCGCTCTCATACTCTTCAAGCACCAATGCAGCAGCACCCTCACCCATAACAAATCCTGACCGATCTGCATCGAAAGGACGAGACGCTTTTTTAGGCTCATCATTACGAGTTGAGAGTGCTTTCATTGCCGCAAACCCACCGATACCTACACCACAAATTGCTGATTCTGCCGCAACAACAAGCATTTGATCTGCACCACCGATCATAATTGTTTTTGCCGCTTCATTAATACCATGCGTTCCCGCGGCACATGCTGTTACACTTGAAAGATTTGGACCTTTAAGTCCGTGTTCGATGGAGACGAAACCACCGAGCATATTTACAAGCGCTGAGGGGATAAAGAAAGGGGAAATACGGCGAGGTCCTTTGGTTTCCAATATAATCGAACTTGCTTCAATCGCGGCTAGTCCACCAATGCCAGCTGCGGCACTGATACCAAAACGATCTTTGTCTATATCGGCATTAAGGTTGGCATCTGCCATCGCTTCTTGTGCTGCTTTGAGTCCGAAGTGAATGAAACGATCTGCTTTTTTGACCTCTTTTGGGTGCATTATCGTTTCAGGATTAAATCCTTTAACTTCTCCTGCGATCTGTACACTTTGCAGTGATGCATCGAAGATAGTAATCATATCAATACCACATTCGCCATCGCAAATCGCTTTAAACGAACTCTCTTTATCGTGTCCTAATGCGTTAATCATCCCCATACCAGTTACTACTACTCTTTTCACATTTTCTCCTGCGTCTCAATGGTCTTAATAGTAGGCTCCGCAAAACCAACACTTAAAATCATCGCTCCAAGGCAACTGCCTCGAAACATGAATGATTACTTTTTGCCTTCGATGTAATTGATTACATCTTGAACCGTTTGGATTTTTTCCGCTTCATCATCAGGAATTTCGATATCGAATTTCTCTTCAAGAGCCATTACCAATTCAACAACATCAAGGCTGTCAGCACCAAGGTCTTCTACGAATTTAGAATCCGCTTTTACTTCATCTGGGTTTACGCTGAGTTGCTCAACCACTACTTCTTTAATGTCTTCTAAAAGTGCCATAATAGCTCCTGTTCATATGAATAAAATCGTAAAATTATAACACATTTAACTTAAGAGGGGAAATAGCCCTCTCAAAACACGGTTACATCGACATTCCGCCGTTAACTTTGAGCGTTTCACCCGTGATATAGCTGGCATGATCACTCAATAAGAATGCAGTTGCTTCCGCTACTTCTGAAGCATTTCCGAAACGTCCCATTGGGATTTTAGCCGTAAATGCTACTTTTACCTCTTCTTTGAGTTCCTCAGTCATATCGGTTGCTATAAAACCGGGGGTAATACTGTTATAACGGATACCGCTGGTTGCTGCTTCGATGGCGAAACTTTTGGTCATCGCAATCATCCCCCCCTTAGAGGCTGCATAATTGGTTTGACCTGCATTTCCTGTTTCACCAACGATGGATGCCATATTAACAACGCTTCCAAATTTTTGTTTGCGCATCGCTTTCATCGCCTCACGACACCCGATAAATGCTGACGTTAAATTTGCATCAAGTACACTCGTAAACTCTTCGACTTTCATACGCATTGCCAATTTATCGTTCGTAATCCCTGCATTATTGACCAAATACGACAATGCTCCATCGGAATCAACAATCGTTTTAATCGCATCAACAAACGCTGCTTCATCACTCACATCAAACCCGATTACCGCTGCAGTGCCACCAGCACGCTCAATTTCAGCCTTGATCGCATCCGCTGCCTCTGCTCCGCTTCGGTAATTGATCCATACTTTGAGACCGTATCCTGCCAATACTTTTGCGACTTCTGCACCAATACCTCGGCTTGAACCCGTTACCAATACATTTTTACCTGTGAATTTCATTTAAATCCTTTTTT
>CANMHZ010000138.1 GCA_947497635.1 Helicobacteraceae bacterium
CATATTGATCGCTCAAAAATGCACACTCTTTGGTTAGCGTTACTAAATCCGCTTTCGCCATCTGCAATGAGAGTTTCTCTTCGGTATTGTCAAGTTCGAGGAGGAGCGCCCCATTTTTGACATGATCTCCTGTTTGGACGGTAACACGTTTCACGATTCCAGAGGCATTCATTCCCAAAGATGCTTCACGAAGTGCAGAGGATTCAAACGTGGCGTAAACATCTCCCCATAGTGTTAGTGCGCTTAGTGCGCAAATGAGTACAATTTTCATTATTTTTTCTCCTCTATTAGTGTCATGAGATCAATCCCGTAGGTATACGCTACGTTGGCTTTGGAAATTTGGAGTGCGTTGCGAGAGCTTTGAACTTTTGCACGCGATTGACTCAGAGCACTTAGTTCACTCAAATAAGTGGTAGTATTGACCAGTCCTGCCTCAAAACGCTGTTTGATGGTTTTAAACGCCTCATTCCGTGCTTCTTCTTCCGCTTTTGCAGCAGTGTACGCACTTTGGGACGCATTGAGTGTCATGACAGCGATTTCGGCTTCATTTTGGAGACTTTTGGCTTTGTATTCAACCATCTTTTGCGCTTTTAAGGTTGTGAGACGGGCTTGCTCTTTTTCTTTGGCGATACTCCCCATATCAAAAAGGGTCATCGAAACAGATGCGGTGATCTCGTTTTGACGCTCAGGCTGGATATTGGCTCCCCCCATCGTATTGTAATCGTTGTAATTCATTTCACGATGCTTCCCTTGTAGGCTCACGGTCGGGAGATAGGTATAACGACCCTCGCTGTAACGGAGGGTTTCGACCATCGCACGGTCGCTTTGAAGGTCATGACGTTCGATTTTTTCGATAAGGGGGGTATTGAGCTCTTTGTACTCCAAGGACTCGATGGTTAAACCGCTAAGGAGTTCGAGATTTTTACGGCTCCGCTGCAACGCGATATTTTGGTTTTGCTCATCATAGTCGGCTTCAAGCTTGGAGGCAATGAGTGATTTAAGAACATCGCCAGTCGCTAGATCATTTTTGACAAGTACCTTGAAACGCTCCACTTGTGCAGAGAGTTCCACTTTTTTATCCCGTAGAGCATCTAAACGAGCGTGTGCATCAAAATAGTCATAATAGGCGATGATCGTCTCCAAAAGGACATTTTGCTCCTCTTGCGCCATGGTTTGATTGGTTTGGGTGATGGTAGAATGGGTTGCCTTGATAGCAGCTTCACGTCGCAATCCATCAAACAAGGTCACCTCTGTTGCGATCTCTAGTCCTTGTGTCGTTTTGGGTTCAAATGCAGTCGTTTTGTCTTTTTTACGGTAAAGCGCGGTAGCGTTGAGCGTCGGATAATAAGCGGCTTTTATTTGCTCAAGCTGTTCGTTTGCCCTTTGGGCTTCGATACGGGTTGATTCGACCCGAAGATTGGTTTTTGTATTGGGAAGCAATATCGCAAGATCGGCGCCTATGAGGGAGTGGGCGGTGAGAAGGAGGAGAGGCAAAAATTTCATTGGAACGAACCTTTTATTTGATTGGTTGAAGAAGAATAACATTTTTCGAAATCATCTTTAGTGATATTAAAACAATTTCCACGGTTCACCCCATTGCTCTAACCGCATTTTTACCGTATCATTTACAAACCGTTCCCCTTCATTAGGCGGAGAAACAAAACAAAATTCTTCATCATTCAGATGAAATCTCAGGGCATACGCGTGTAGATACCCCCGATCTTCTTTTCGCGCAACATCGGCTTGCGCGTAGCGTTCATCTCCTGCAATAGGAGCGCCGAGAGATTTGAGGGCAACACGAATTTGATGGGTTTTACCCGTATGTGGTTTGATAAGGAATCCCCGTTCATGAGTACGCAATGCACAACTTACGAACTGAGTGATCGCAGGATTTTCCATCGTGGAGAGAAGCTTATAATCCCCCCGCCGTGCACTTGCCATATCCCCTTTGACCCATCCCATTTTTTTCTTCGGTTTGCGCATACTGATGGCAAGGTAATATTTCTCTATTTCACGCTTTTCGAACATCCGCCCAAACTGGGCAGCAACTTCCGAACTTTTGGCGAATATTACGAGTCCAGAGGTCATTTTATCGAGTCGATGGACGGGAAAGAGGGGGATACCCAAGTGTTTTGACATTTGGACAACAAATCCCGCTTCCTCTTCGGAATGGAAATTGACACCAGCTTTTTTGGTTGTGATAATAAAGTTGTGATGGTCATAGAATATTGTCATGGTGTGATTATAGCGAAAGAGGAAAGATAGAGCCTTGATTTGGTACAATGATAAAAACAAAGAGATAGGTTTTTAATGGTATCAGAACGTATCGTTGATAATATGGATGTATTTGCCGAGAAATTCGAGGGAATTGACCTTCACGGCAAAAAAATCACCAAAGCCGAATTCGATGACTGCACGTTCGTCTCATGTGATTTCAGCGAAACCTTTTTTTCGTCTTGTAAATTTACTGAATGCCGTTTCGAAAACTGCAATATGAGTGTGATGAAACTCACCAATACCAAAATGAGTGATGTTGAGTTTGTCTCGTGTAAGATGATCGGGATTGATTGGACGATGGGGGATTGGAAGAGTTTGCACAATGCCGATCCGATTCGTTTTCGGGAGTGTATCCTCAACGATAGCAACTTTTTCGGTCTAAATTTGGACGGGTTGGTGATGCAAGGGTGCAAAGCTAAAGAGGTTGATTTCCGTAATGGAAGCTTTAAAAAAGCGAATTTTTCGGGGAGTGATTTCAAGGGGGCATTGTTCGGTAATACCCACCTCGAAAGTGCCAATTTCACTGACACGAGCAATACGATGATCGATATACGTTCCAACTCTCTCAAAGGGGCGATTTTTAACCGTTATGAGGCTTTATTTCTCCTCGAATCGATGGGAATTGTGTTGGTGGATTAAAGCGACTTTGGATCGATAAGGCGAAACTCTCCCACCTCTAAATCCCCCAATGTGAGATTCCCGAAACTACAGCGGTGCAAAGAAACAACATGGTTCCCCACCGCCGCAAACATCCGCCGTACTTGATGATATCGCCCCTCAGTGATCTCCAAAGTGACATGAATATCGTCGACAATGGTGAGTTTCGCAGGTAAACACGCTGTTTTTTCACCGTTGAGCATCAATGTTCCCGACGCAAATATTTCACCCACATTTGCGTTTAAAGGTCGCTCTAATGTCGCTTCGTAGATTTTGGCAACATGATGACGGGGAGAGGTGAGGCGGTGGAGGAGTTGCCCGTCATCGGTGAGCAGCAGCAGTCCGCTTGTCTCTTTATCAAGTCGTCCGATAGTGGATATTTTAGGATCACGCCGTTGCCATCGTGAGGGAAGAAGTGAATAAACGAGTTTTCCCTCCCCCTCATCGTGAGAACAGATCAGCCCAAGCGGTTTGTGCATTACGATTACCATCCCAAGAGGAGGATCAAGGGGCTCGTTATCAAATGTCACCTCTTCGTGAAATACTTTTGCATCATTTTTAGTAGCAATAACGTCATTGATAAGGATGCGTTTTTCTCTAAGGAGTATTTTGATTTCACTGCGACTGCAATAGCCTAATGAGGAGAGGAGCTTATCGAGACGGGTTTTTGAAGATTTGATAGACATCATTTTTACAGATATTTTTTGAAAATATATTTTTTCATCGTAGATATCCCAAATGGCGATAATAAGGGCTCTCTAAAAACTCATTTAAAACCTCTTTGGATGGATTGATTAAATCGACCATTTCAACCAAAGCATTTTTCAAAATCACGAGCTCTTTTTTAATGGTATTCCACAAAATAGCTTCATCAATCCCACGATAATCATGAGAAATCTTATCTCTTATCCCAGCAACACTCGTCCAATCCATTTGAGTTACAATATCTTTTTTGAGATTTGGGTCAATCTTCTTTGACTCTTCTCCAATGGCAATGAATAAGCTTATTACACCGTTAAGAGGTTGTTGTTCATCTGCCCAAATAAAATCACTTGCTGTTTTGTACTTACCTGAATATATCCACACCTTTTCCGTACATGCTAGCATGGTCATAATGTAGATTAAATTTTTTTCGTCATACATAAATAAAATCCTTTTGCGCATAATATTTGATGATAGGATTCATTGATTTCAGATTAACAAAATCAATTTTTGAATGCAATTCAGCTTCTAAATTACGTAAAAAAGCCGAAAATTCAAATAATCCCATTGAAAAAGTTGAATCCGTTTGATAAAAAATATCCACATCGCTCTCTTCCGTCGCTTCATCCCGTGCGACACTGCCATAAATACCGAGTGTCGTAATACCGTAACGGGTGCGAAACTCTTCTTTTTTAGAGC
>CANMHZ010000139.1 GCA_947497635.1 Helicobacteraceae bacterium
TGTTCATCATGAAAATGAGCTGATTCAGATTGTAGATTTGGAATACGCGATCCATCGAATTCATAAAGTAGCAGTGGATGTCCAAGGTGTGAGTGAAAAAAACCGTGCAGAAATAAAGCGAGTTACGCAAAGTAATGAACGTTATCTCATTTTCAAAATGGGGGTAGCGGAGTATGCTGTTTTGATTGACAATCTTCGTGAGATTTTACACCTCAATAGTGTAGTGACCCCTATAGCAGGAGCTAATCCTGAAATACAAGGGATAATGCTTTTGCGTGAAGAGCTTATTGTGGTTGCTGATTTACGTCGTTATTCGGGAATAGAACCTCGTGTTAGCGATAAAAATAGGATTATAATCGTTGAGCGTCATGGCAAAACGTTAGGGCTAACTATAGATGAAATTGTAGATATTCATGAGTTTTCTCACGCTGATTTTGATATGATTCATGAAAGAAGCGATAATAGCCAGAGTTTTGAGATAATTAAACATGGGGAAAGATTGATTTCCCTCATCGGAGAAGCGTTTTTGGATACCATTTTGCACCGTAATGAGGAACTGATTGTTACTAATGAAGTTGTAAGAGTGGATGATACCAAGGCGCAAGTCATTGAAATCGTTGTTTTTCAACTTGGGGATACGGAATATGCTTTTAATATCGAAGAAGTTGCCGAGATCATCGATATGACTTCCGTGACTCCTGTGATAAATGCCCCAAAAATGGTGGATGGAGTAATCAATATCCGAGGTCAGATTGTGACCATTGGCTCTTTGTATAAACGATTGGGGATTACGGCTCCTACTAGTGAAGATCAAAAAATAATTATCTGTCACACATCCAAAGGGCGAGTTGGCTTTTTCGTCAATAGGGTGAGTGATGTTATGGGTATTACCCGTGAACAGATGCATGAAGATGAGAGTGAGGAAGGGATGTTCTCAAACGTCTTACACCTTGATGGTGGTAAACGGTTAGTTCTCCTCTTCAAGCCTGATATATCGAAGCTTATCAAGGGGATAGAATGAAAAAAGTGCTGATTGCTGATGATTCAGCGTTAGTGAGAAAGCAACTTACTGAAATTATTGCAACCCTTGGATTTGAGATTGAGACGGCACGTAATGGTGCCGAGGCCGTTCAAAAAGCAACAGACACGCAGTATGATGTCATTACGATGGATATTAACATGCCTGTGATGGATGGACTTACGGCAGTTGAAAAGATTATGGCAGTCCGTCCAACCCCTATTTTGATGATAAGCTCTCTAACGACAGAGAGTGCTGGAATCACAATGGAGGCGCTTGATCGTGGTGCGGTTGATTATATTGCAAAGCCGGGGACGATGAACGTTGGGAAGAGTGAAAATCGTGAAGATATTCTTCAAAAAGTTCAATCGCTTAGTCGTATTCCTCCTCGTCGTCTAAAAGCGGCTGTTCGTCGTCCTGTTCAACGGGAACGTCCTGCTCGTGTACGAGAGAGTGTCGGCTCTGATTGTGCTGGATCGGGTGAGGTGAATAAGATTTTATTGATTGGGGCATCCACTGGTGGCCCAGGATTGATAGAGCAAATATGCCGAGCCTTGCCAAACGGATTTCCGTACGCGGTATGTATTGTGCAACACATGCCAGAACATTTTACTGCGGCATTCACAACCCGATTGGATAAAGTAAGTACGTTACCCGTGGTGGAGTGTAAGGATCATGTGGAACTCTCTAATGGAACGATTTACATTGCGCGAGGAGGAATACATCTCCATTTTGCTAAAAAAGTGACAGGTAAAATAATGATACGGGAAGAGAAAAACAAGAATGACCGTTTTTTCCAACCCAGTGTAGATGAGATGTTTGAGAGTGCCCTTAAGGTTTTTTCAGGGGAGCAGATTACAGCGGTATTGTTGACTGGTATCGGCGATGATGGTGCTAATGGAATGGTGAAAATCAAAAAAGCGGGTGGTTTTACCATCGGTGAGAGCGAAGAGACGGCTACCGTGTACGGAATGCCAAGAGCAGCATACGAGCGTGGTGGTGTATCGCAACAGCTACCATTTCCAAAAATTATACGTACTTTGCAAACATTGCGTTAGGGGAAATAGATGGCACTGATAAAAATACATACGGCACCTCTTGTTCAAGAGTTTCCTGATTTGGAAACGTTGGATGAAGCGGTAGAATATTATTTAGAGCAAAAAGATAATTTTGATGCGCAGACGTATGCGGTTGATCAAATGTGTCAAATTGAAGGGGGCGGTGAGAAACTAGTAGAGCTATTAATTGACAACCCCTTCATTCATAAAGATATGGCAAGTTATATTGCAGCACTGCTTAGTAATATGGATCCTAAAAATGCTCCGATTGAATCGGTTATGGATTTACTAAAAGTACGTAATGCCTATATACGTAATTTAGGGATTACAATACTTCGTAGTTACGGCAATGCTATCAAATATTACATCGTTAAATTTTTGATTGGAAAAGATCGTGATCTTCGTATTTTTGCCATTAATGTCCTTGGTGATGTTACTTTTGCAGAATCAAGAGAGATGCTTTGTGAGCTTCTTGAGCACGAGAGCGATATTAATGTTGCGATGACAGCAGTGGACTATATGGCAGAAATTGGTGAGATGGGAGATATTCCTTTGCTAGAGAATGTCAAAAGTCGTTTTAATGATGCGTATGTTGATTTCGCGATTGATAATGCCATTCGCGGTATTAGGGGGTAGCGGATATGGCGTATCTTTTATCAAATGTTGATTTTGGAAAAATGGGTGAATACATCTATCGCAAAACGGGAATATTCTTAGAAGCAGATAAGCATTTTGAAAAACTTGCTAAATATATTGATAATCGTGCTAAAGTTATCGGAATAGATTCGTTTCGCAAATATTTTTATACCCTTCGTTTTGAAGATAAGGATGGAATAGAATTCCAAGAACTGATGAATGCTGTTACGGTGAATGAGACCTATTTTTATCGCGAGAAAGAGCAGTTTGAGGTGCTAGTGGAGCGTATTTTACCAGAACTTCATATCTCAAAACCACGGCAACAAACGATTCGTATTCTCTGCGCTCCGTGTTCTACAGGTGAAGAGCCTTATTCTATTATTTTGCATCTCCTTGAAGAGGGGCGATTGATTGAAGATAGGGATATTGAAGTTGTCGGTATTGATATTGACAGTACGGTTATTGCAAAAGCCAAGGTTGGTAAATATTCAGAGCGTTCTATTCATGCTATCCCTCCAAAGGTTTTAGTGAAGAATTTTAAAAAACGCTCTTTAGGCTATGAATTGATTGATGATTTGATCGGTACGGTTGATTTCAAAGTGGCAAATGTATTTGATAAAATGCAAATGCGTCAATTAGGGAAGTTTGATGTTATTTTTTCGCGTAATATGCTCATCTATTTTGATGATGCAAGCCGAAAAGAGGTCGCTATGACTTTTTACGATATGATCAACACAGGTGGATATGTGTTGTTAGGTCATGCGGAGTATATGAGCCGTATTACATCGGTTTTTAAAGCAAAGAAAATTGATTCCACACTAATTTATCAGAAATAGGAGAATAAAAAATGCCATTAGTTATATTTGTTGACGATTCAGAAACGGCTCTCGCCTCTACACGGATGGTCACTGATTCAATGCCCATTACGGTAAAGCAATATTTAAGTGCAGTGGATGCGTTACGTGAAATTAAAGAGGGGATGACTCCAGATTTGATTATTACGGATATGAATATGCCTGTTATGAATGGGTTTGAATTTTTGCAAGCATTACGTACTGTCCCCTCTACGGCGCGTACTCCCGTCTTGATGCTTACGACGGAAACGCGTGATGAGCTCAAACAACAAGGGAAAGCGTTTGGATTAACAGGCTGGATCGTAAAACCATTTAATCCAGCACAGCTCAAGCAAGCGATTGCACGCGTTTTACGTTTGGCATAGCCCATGCAATTCGTACAAACTTTAAATGGACTGCTGGAGCATGTGAAGAAAGTGGAACGTGAGACGATTGCCCTGACGAAAGATGGACAGCTTCAGTTGGTAAAATTTATTGAGAAAAATTCTTTGCGCCTTGATGATGAAACACTTGAAGTAATGCAATATCAAGATATTATTGCCCAACAGCTTAGTGCGACCATTGAAGCGATTGAGAATATGCAAACGCATTTGCACCTTTTTACGAATGCTTTCGATCAAGATGCGCCTAATATGGAAGAGAGTTTTAGTGAGATGGATGACAAGCTGACTTCAGTGCTCAAGAATGCACAGGAGAAGCACTCCGCTTTTGGCGGAAAAACACAGCATCACAA
>CANMHZ010000140.1 GCA_947497635.1 Helicobacteraceae bacterium
TTTCGGCAACCGCTAACGATGCGGCTAAATTCACGGCAGTGGTGGTTTTACCAACGCCCCCTTTTTGGTTTGCAATAACAATTACTTCGCTCATCGTAAACTATACATCCTTTGTCCATTGCATTCAAGGGAACCGTCTTCACATAAAACGGCATCTTTCAATTCAATCATTAAATTATTGGAGTGGGTTGAAAAGGCTTTGCTTCTCTCAAATTCTAACGTGAACTTACTAAAAATCTGCTTCCACATTGGAAATGTTTTTAGCTTCTCCAAATAAGCATCACATAACACTTTCGCGTCCATAGTTATATCAAGAACGGCAAAATTTTCAGGTGCACGTCGAAGATTTAATCCAACGCCACAGACAAGGCAATCGCCTGCGAGATTGGTAATCAAACCACCTACTTTTTGTTCTCCTAAATAAAAATCATTTGGCCATTTAAGCCAAACATTAGAACCCATTTTTGCTAACAATTCTTTAAGTATATAGGCAAAATAAATCGACGAAGACTCCAACTTTAAGTCGCGTGGTAAATCTTCACGTTTGAGGGCAAATGAGATAAAAAAGTTTCCCTCTTCTCCCACCCATTGGTTTCCACGGGATCCTCTCCCGCTCGTTTGGAGTGTAGCACCAATACAAACAGGAGCTTTTAGGGTCTGATTTTTGAGTCCATCTAGCAAATACCGCTGTGTCGAATCAACTTCATCAAGCCAAAATATTTCCACAAACCAATCGCTTTCCATTTAAATACCCTACAGCAGCAGTCTCTTGTTTTGAGGGAGCTTGTAACGTTGTAATACGTAAAGAGCCTCTATTGCACCCGATGACAATACTGTTCGCATCAATAGCAAGAATCTCACCTGCATTTCTTCCCGATACTGCTTCTTCAAGGGACATAGATTTTATTTTTAGTCCTAATTCAGTAAATATTCCAGGCCACGGCGTAAAAGCACGATAACGATTATAGATTTCACTTGCATCCTCAAATGTAATTAAACCATCTGCTTTCAAAATTTTCTTACAATGAGTAGCTTTGTCATTCTCCTGCGGTGTAGCACTCTGGCGATCCCACGTTCGTATAACATTCAATGTCAAATCACACGCTAGGGTCGTAAGCCTCTCATACAATGACTCCAGCATCTCATCAGGTGCAATATCCAGTGTTGAAATTTCTATAATATCCCCCGTGTCCAATCCTACATCCATCCACATTGCTGTGACACCGCTTTGGTTGTCATTATTGAGCAAGCTTTGCTGAATGGGGCTGGCACCTCGGTATTGTGGTAAAATCGACGCATGGAGATTAATACAAGGGACATAGTCCAAAATAGCTTTAGGGAGAATCTGTCCATAAGCCGCAACAATAATCAAATCGCAGGGTATCTGTAGTAATTCATGAACAACTTCTTCATCTCTTAAGCGATTTGGCTGAAATACTGGGATTAAAGATTGTTCGGCTAAAACTTTCACGCTAGGAGGAGTAAGAATTGCTTTACGTCCTACAGGCTTATCTGGCTGAGTATAGACCGCGACAACTTCCACATCCTCTACACTAACGAGGGTTTGAAGAATTTCGGTAGCATACTCCGGAGTTCCCATAAAAATGATACGTGTCATTAAAGTTCTTTTCCTTTAAATAAGCTTCCGCCTTTGTGAACATCATCCAGCAAAAAGGAGCGAACATCGCTCAAATCAAATCCACTTGCTAAGAACATAGCACTTCCTCGCTTTAGCAAAAAATCAGCTGCTTTGAGTTTAGTCACGATACCACCCGTTGCGAAACTATGATTTGGAGTCACATCCATAATTAACTCTTCCTCCGTAATAAACTCTATTCGAGAACGGACAACGGCATCGGAGTTGGTTCTAGGATCTTTGTCATAATAGGCATCAATGTCGGAGAGAATAATAAGCATATCCGCTCCAAAATGATGTGCCGCATACGCAGAGAGCTGATCGTTATCTCCCAATACTAACTCTTCAGTCGCTGTAGCATCGTTTTCATTGATAATAGGAACCACATTGTGGGCTAAAAGTGTTTCAATGGTATCTTTTACTTTTTGGGACTCTTCGCTAGTATTAAAGTTGGCAGCTGTGACTAAAATCTGAGACGGGAGGAGATGATGATTTTCAAACATTTTGCGGTATTTATTCATTAGAATGGGCTGACCAATAGAAGCTAATGCTTGCTTGTTGGAAAGAAGTTTTTTATCAAGCTTTAACTGTGTATATCCTGCTGCCACAGCACCCGAAGAGACCAAAATGACCTCGTAACGGGTTTTGAGATTGGCAATAAAATCAACCAAAGCCTGCATACGATCACGGGCAATATGATTTTGCTCGCTTAAAACGGCACTTCCGACTTTGACCACTAAACGCTTCATTTTCGCTCCGACACAACCATTTGATAAAGTGCGTAGGTTAACGGTTTGATGTTTAAATTAATCGCTGAAGAGATAGGGACGATGAAAGCAGGCAATGTTTTATCATAAAATCCTGCATCAAAACTCTCTTGCTCATAAGTAGGGAATTCAGCAGTAAATCCAAAACGACTCTTACCTACTGCATCCAAACCAACAAGTTCTAAAAAGCTATTGGTTTTTTCCACGACTTCTTCAGGACTCATTGCATCACAACGGGTCAAGGCAATCGCGTAATTGCGTTCTGCCAATAAAGGTGAAAAAGTTGCTAACTCTTTTTTAAGCGTTTCATACTGGTATTTCAGCTCATGATACGACGCTAAATCGATCATAAAGAGCAATGTCTTCGTCCGCTCGATATGGCGTAGGAATTTAAGACCAAGCCCTTTTCCCTCAGATGCTCCACCGATAATCCCTGGAATATCCGCCATAATATACGAATCGTAATCGATCGTAATCTGACCCAACTTCGGAGTAAGAGTTGTAAACTCATAGTTCGCTACTTCAGGGCGCGCATTGGATACGGTTGAAATAAGAGTTGATTTTCCAACGTTTGGAAACCCGACCAATCCAACATCGGCGATAAGCTTGAGGTCAAGCTTGACCAAGCGAACCGTTTCAGGCTCTCCTGGTTGGGCATACATCGGCTTTTGGTTCGTAGAGGATTTAAAATGGACGTTTCCAAGACCACCACGTCCCCCTTCTAAAAAGAGAACTTCTTTTCCATCTTCAAGTAAATCAAGAAGGAGTTCCCCTGTCTCAAGATCGGTAACCTGCGTTCCCGGAGGAACAACAACAACAAGTCGTTGCCCCATTCGTCCTGACATATTTGATCCGCTACCTGGTTTACCTTTTTCAGCTTTGAGGTTTTTGTTCCCCTGAAAATGTGCTAATGTATGGGTATTGTTGTCCACTTTAAAATAAACATCACCACCACGACCGCCATCGCCGCCGTTTGGTCCGCCTTGAAGGACATATTTTTCACGTCTAAACGCAACGCACCCTGCCCCACCTTTGCCCGAAGAGAGAGTTAGTTCTACACTATCTGTAAACATTAAAATCCTTGCTATTATTTAAACGCCAAAGGAATGAAATCCCTTTGCCTACGCTAGCCGCTAAGGCACTGAAGATTACCTCTAGGAGGCAGAAATTATTATCTTAATACTATATTTTACTTCAAAAAACATATCATTAAAAAATAAAGGTCTTTGGAAAATGTAGTTGTATCGAGCAAAAAATTGCCCGACAGAGTGAGAATTTATGCAGCAGGTACGACTGAAACTTGTTTGCGTTTTTTGTCTTTACGTCCAAATAAAACAACACCATCAACCAACGCATACAATGTATGGTCTTTACCCATGCCGATATTTTTACCTGGGTGAACTTTTGTTCCACGTTGACGAATAATGATATTCCCCGCACGTACAACTTCACCACCATATTTTTTTACACCGAGTCTACGTCCCGCTGAATCGCGGTTATTCTGTGTACTACCCTGACCTTTTTTGTGAGCCATGCTATTCTCCTACTCTATTACGCGTTGATCGCAGTGATACGAACACGTGTGTGATCTCTACGGAAACCACGCTTAACTTTACTGTCTTTACGACGACGTTTTTTGAAAATTACGACTTTACGGTCACGACCTTCATTGATTACTTCAGCCATAACAACAGCACCCTCTACAAAAGGAGTACCTACACGAAGCTCACCGTTATTCACAGCAAGAACTTCTTTGATTTCGATGGCAGTCTTAGGATCTAGTCCCATTTTATCGAACAAGAGAATATCGCCCTCTTGAACTTTGTACTGTTTACCACCATTTTTAATGATTGC
>CANMHZ010000141.1 GCA_947497635.1 Helicobacteraceae bacterium
CCGATGTTCTAAGCTATGCTCAAGAAAAAGTAAAAAGTGATTTCATCTTCGATTATGCCACCCTTACTGGTGCGTGTATGGTTGCTCTTGGACCCTATACAACAGGAGTTATGGGACATAATGTTGCCCTCAAACAAGAGTGGATCGAAGCCTCTGAAGAAAGTGGTGAATACAGTGGGGTTCTTCCATTCAATCGCCATCTCAAAAAACTCCTAAAAAGTGATCTTGCGGATGTCTCAAATGTCTCTTCCAAACCATACGGCGGAGCAATTACGGCTGCTTTATTCTTGGACAATTTTATTGATGAGAATATGAAAGAGAAATGGGTTCATTTTGACATTGCAGGTTCAGCTTATACTGAAAGTGCGTATGATGTTCACACCTATGGTGGAACGGGCGCAGGGGTACGGATGAGCGTAGAGTGGATGATAAAACACTGCCAATAATTTAGAGTAGGTATTCCTACTCTTTTTGTGTTTTTAGAAGTCTGAAAAAATTCTTTCCGCCGCCACAATCGTCTCTTCGATCATCGTATCGGTAATTGCCGTACAAATAAACCCCGTTTCAAACTGCGAACAGGCGAAATAAAATCCGCTATCCAACATGCCAGCGTGAAAACGGGCGAATCGTGACGTGTCGCTTTTCAATGCCTCTGCAAAATTGGTAACGGGTTCATCACTGAAGAAAAATCCGAACATCGAACCGCGTACATTAGTTTGTAATCCAATATTGTATTTCTGTGCCGCTTCGCTAAATCCGCTCATCAACCGTTTGGCTCTCGTTTCGAGAATACCATACACGCGACCGTTCGTTTGAATCTTGTGAATGGATGCTAGCCCTGCTGCCATCGCAACAGGATTACCGCTAAGGGTTCCTGCTTGATATACACCCCCCTCTGGTGAAAGACACGCCATGATTTCACGTCGTCCTCCGAACGCTCCAACAGGCATACCGCCGCCAATCACTTTTCCAAGGGTAACCAAATCAGGTTTCGTCCCCGTAATACTCTCAGCTCCATGTAAACACGCTCGAAATCCGCTCATAACTTCATCGAAAATCAACAATGCTCCATATTCGTCACACACAGCACGCAGTTGTGCCAAAAACTCTTTATCGGCAGGAACGAGACCCATATTCCCCGCAATTGGCTCGATGATGACACAAGCAATTCCAGCACTATCGGTAAAACATTGACGGAGACTCTCAATATTGTTGTATTCGGCTAAAAGGGTGTGCTTGGTGAAATCCGCTGGAACGCCAGGAGAGCTTGGTGTCCCAAAGGTCGCTGCACCCGAACCTGCTTGAACGAGAAGCGCATCACTGTGACCGTGATAGCACCCTGTAAATTTGACAATATCATCTCGTCCCGTAAATCCTCGCGCCAAACGAATAGCACTCATAACCGCTTCGGTTCCACTGCTCACAAAACGGATTTTTTCGATGGAGTCATAAATGGAGATAATAAGCTGGGCAAGCTCACTCTCTGCTTCGGTAGGTGCACCGAAACTAAGACCGTGCTTGACCGCATCGATAACTGCTTTTTCAATAGACTCATCGCGATGTCCGAAAATCAATGGCCCCCAACTTTGAACGTAATCAACATAACGGTTATCATCAATGTCGATCAAATACGCCCCCTCACCGCTTGCGATAAAACGGGGAATTCCACCGACGCTTTTAAACGCACGAACAGGAGAGTTAACTCCCCCCGGAATAAGGTCTTGAGCTTTTGCAAATGCTTCTTGAGAATGTTCGATATTCATAAATAATTTCCTTGTTTTAATAAACTCTATTATAACCGTTCGGCAATTAAGCTTAGATAATGTCATTTACAATGATTTGGCTATAATTCCCGCCTAAACCTATTCAAAATTTGGAATCTATGCAACGACGTAACTCATTTTCATTTTATGCATTGCTTATTGCCGTATTGGTGCATCTGATTGTTGTCCTCTTACTTGCATTTATTGAAAAAATCACCCCACCTCCCCCGCCACAAAACAAAGAAAAAAAAGAGGAGTCACGTTTCAAAGTCTCTCTCAAAGAACAACCCAAAACAGCTAAAGAAGCTCTCGTAAAAAATGAGATCCAACAAATAACAAAAGCACGCCCAATTCCTCAAGGGGAACAGCTCAAAACACCGACACCCATAGTACCACCTAAACCAAAAGTTGAGCCTAAGCCACTGCCTATCCCCCAACAGCCAACACCCCCTCTTCCTGTTCAAAGCGAACCAAAAAAAGCTTTTGAGAATCATGTCGCCAAAACAGTTGCATCCATAGATCATACCCCTGCCCCTAAAAAAGAGCGAGGGTTGTATGATATCCTCTCTCAATCGGATCCAGATTCTAAACCCTCCACACAATCGACGATGAAAGTCAATGATAGTATCCAGAAGCTTTATGGGGATAAGTTTAGTCAACTCTCGCAAGGGGAGCAAAAATATATTTTGGACAATCAAGAGGTAATGCGACGTATTACCCAAACGGTGTTGGATCGCTATGGACGCTCCCGTATACCTGATAATCTTCGTGTGGATGAGAGTAATGCTATCGAATTTTATCTCCATCCTGATGGAAGTATCTCTGATATTCACTATCTTAAGAACAGCCGTTTTGCGATTCTTGACGATACGACGAAAGAGACCATTGAAATCGCCTATTCTCAATATCCACGCCCAAAACAAAAAACCTATATTCGGTATCGAGTTTGGTATAATTTAAATTAATGCACTTCTTTTTGGTTCATATGTGCCTGCAATGTATTCGAAATATTCATCAGTGAAAACGTCACAATAAAGATCATCAATCCAGGGAAAAAACTCACCCACCACGCAATATCAATCACCTCTTTGCCCGAACTAAGGATACTTCCCCAGCTCATTTGAGGGGCGGTAATTCCAAGACCCAAAAATGAGAGTCCAGATTCTGCTAAAATTGCTCCCCCTACCCCAAACGTAAAACTAATCAAAACAATCGGTGCAAGCAGCGGCGCGTAATACTTCATCATAATCTTGAGAGGATGAACATGGGCAATGTGCAAAATACGGATAAAAGATTTAGAAGAAATAGCAAAACTCTCTGAGCGAATAAGCCTGGCCGTCCCCATCCATCCCGTAATAGAAATGATAAGAATAAGTACCCACATTGACGCATTGACGTAGCTAACGAGGGTAAGCAGTAAAAAGAGGGTAGGAAAAGTGAGGAATAAATCAACGATAATAACAAAGAGCTTATCAAAACCACCACGAAGAAGCGCAGCACTAACACCGTAAAGTAGTCCTACCAATGTAGCAAGAAGAGCACTCATAAAACCAATGATAAGAGATATTTGCCCCCCCTGCATCAACCGTGCCATCATATCTCTCCCCAATCTATCAGTGCCCAACCAATGGGTGCAGTTTGGAGGAAGTAAAATAGCATTTTTATCCAATGCACTCGGATCAATATCATAAAAAGTCGAACCAAAAAATGAAAACAATAGAACAGACCCCAATAAGAGGACACTTAATCGGAACATTACGACTTAATGCCCAAAAGGGTAGTCATCATCTGATCAATCGTGGTAATCACCTTTGCCGCTGCACCATACGAGGTTTGATAACGGATCAAATTTGCTAGTTCCTCATCCATATTCACTTTACTCACAGAATCTTGCTCTTGCTGTATTGCATTAAATTGTGCCGTAATCGCATCATTAGCTGATATTACCGAATTTGTTTTTGTTCCAACACGGGTCACTAATGAATCAAAATAGCCATAAGCTGTGTCGCTGTTAGTAGTCAATCCACTTTTAAAATCAATGGATTGAAATTGTAATCCCACCATATCCAATGCCATTTGACTATCACCATTTGCTGGCGATTTATAACCTTTTATCTGGGTTTGGTCATTTTTGAACTCTGATTTCAGCATTATATCTTTAGCGCTTGAACCATCTAAAAATCGATTAATTCCCGTTACCCCTTCAAAATTAGTACCGTTATCTTCAATCGCAAAAGTAAACCCCTGTGATGCGAAAGCATTTGATACCCCAAGACTCAAGACATTGGGCGAAGTGGTAAAACTAGAGTTAAGCATACTACTAATATCATTGAGTGCATTATTGTCTTTATTATCATCTTTAAGTGCAGTAAGCTGTCCAACAATACTGTTAGGCGTTCCATCAGGGAGAAGATTAGTAGAATCTGCATTATCCATCACGGTATTAGCATCAATAGTAATTGCACGACGGGCTGTTTCATTCCCATTTATAT
>CANMHZ010000142.1 GCA_947497635.1 Helicobacteraceae bacterium
CGTCATATTCCTTCTCAAATGTATTTTTTGCAAAATTATTTGACAATTCATCAATTTGTGTTAATACATTGATAGCAGTATCTTGGTCATACGATCCAAAATCTCCCAATACGGCGTCAGTAGTTCTCGTTAATTCTTTTTTATACTCAGGACTTGATTCTAATGTCCCAAATGCCTTCAAAAATTTCTTACCAATAGTAGTGGCTATATCCTTACGTGCTTGCTCCTCAGGAGACAATACTGGTGTAGTAGGTGCAGTAACGGAAACTACTTCAGATCCATCTGGTGAGACTGCTTCAGCAGTTGTAGGGGTGGATGCTTGAATAACTTGATTAACTTCATCTTTTGAAATTAAAACTTTCTCTGTTTTTGCTTCAATAGTTGAATCGACTATTGTATATACTCCAGCAATAGTAGCTATGAGTGCTATAAAGGCGATTATAAATGTTAAAACACGCACAATACGAAAGAAAATTTTCTTTTCAATTCTGTCAAATAGAGTCATTATATTCCTTTTTTAACAATATTAGATTTAGCTTGACAAATACGCTGATTGTTAAATATGGCAGAATGATATCTAACAATAGATCAAAATTGTTTACATCACATCAACAAACTTAATCGAGCCCAATTCCTCAAGTGTTTTTGAGGGTGTAATACGAAGCCATAGCTTGTAATAGATGGCATCGTAAACAACAGCATCAAAATAAAGGCTGTCGGTAGAGTTGTCACGTAGGTCTCCAAGCATGAAATAATGCCCTTGAGGAATTAGAGTTTTTGGCTACTCAAAGAGAAATTTTGGTCCTGATATATTATCAAAATTGGTAATGCAATAATAGGATGTATACGGTGATTCTATCCATTGTTTCCCCTCTACAGTTACTATTTTCAAAGAGTACTTCATTGCATAGCGGCGGGTCAGGGTTTCATCCGATCCAATCTGAAGATAGAAGATTTTGTTCCTCTGCATGACACTATCCCCCGGTAATGCCGCACAGCGTTTGATGTAGAGACTTTCATCTAGCGGATGCTTAAATACGAGAATATCCCCACGTTTAATCCCTTCGGGATATGTTTAATATGTGAACTTGCCATGTATAAAACAAATTTCACTATACCTTTTGAAAATATCTGTCTTCTCGATTAACGTTTGCACTAAAACCATCCGAATTAAGCATTACATTTTTCATCATCAAATCGAAATTCTTGGAAGGATTTTCATAAACATTAATCGCAATATGTTGATTAAAATGAACCGTATAATCAGCCTTAAGGGTCTGTACTGAATTTGGACGAATAAAGAGCGCTTCAGCATTGGGTAAAAATTTGACAATGATGCCGGTTTTACTGCATAAAAATTGTTGATTGCAAAGCTGTGAATCAATTTGTGGTGCTATTTGATCTTGTGCTGAGTGTAAATTCTCTCTTTGAATTACTCTAGCACTAGTTGCAGGAGATGCACCCAATAACCCGGAGCTAAGTATTGCAGAGGCTAATAAAATTTTAGGAGTAATATTAGGTACATTCATTGTAAAAAATCCTCTAGTCCATTAAAAATATAATAGATATTCTACATACACTTCGTAAACGAACCGACAAAATATTTTGTGATTAAAAGTTTCTAAAGCATTTCGGAATTAATGCACGTTCACCAATCGAAAGAGCCCTATTGATTTCTTCCAGTAGCCGTGCGGTGTCTTTGGGGAGTGTTCCAGCTAGTGGCAGAGCATTGGATGCATGGTTAGATCGAAATATTATCCGATTACTGGGGTTAAGCCGTTCTAATAGCCGCTTCTGTTCATCCAAAATTTGCCAATCATCCAACATCGTAAAATGATCAAAGTATTTAAAAAAGTGCTTTTTGATCCCCTCTTCTAATCCTAGCTGTAATGTCGAGAGGTAATTAAGCCTTGTGCTGTTGATAAGAATAGCAGTATCCTCAATATGTTCATGGGTGAACTCCCCTCCTCCAAGTCCCAAGATGACGGTAGCTGAGATTTTAATTTGTGCAGTGGAAGCTTTGTTGAGCGCTTCAATCATTTGAACCGACGACACCCCCTTATTGATTTTATTCAACAAAGGATCATTCCCCGTCTCAATACCAAAATAGATCAAGTTAAGATGGTTCTCATACAAGAGCTGCAGCTCATCATCACTTTTTTCCAACAGGTTTTGCGCAGTAGCATAGACAGATACTCGAGAGAGTTTTGGGAACGACTGTTTGAGATACTGTAGTATCTGTAGCAAATGATTTGTGGGGAGAGATAAGGCATCCCCATCTCCTAAAAATATGTAAGCCCCTAATAAACCTCACCCCTGCCTATCATTTATGAAGATACCTGAATCACCCCAGCGAAACATTCCAAGGTAGCAGTGGATCAAGGTCAACACCTTCTTTTTTGCCTTCTTTGGCATAGATCGGTAATTGTGTCAGAATATAAGTGAGATAGGCAAACGGATCAATATTATTGGCTTTGGCAGTTTCAATGATACTGTACCAATTCGCTAAAGCTGTTGCACCTTTGGTGCTTGTAGCAAATAGCCAGTTCTTTCTCCCTACGGCAATAGGGCGAATATGGTTCTCTGCTGTATTGTTATCAATGGAGAGTTTACCATCTTCAAGATAAACAATCAGTTTTGCAAACTGATTATTCAAATAGACCAATGCTTTGGCAAGTGCTCCCCCACTGTGTTGCGCTGGAAAAAAGTTAGCATCAAGCCACACTCGTATATCGTTACAGATAGGTTTAGCTTTTTCTTGTCGAATCACTCTTTTCTCATCCGGTGGTTTGTCTTTGATTTCTCGTTCGATTCCATAGAGTTTACCAATCAACTCTACTGCTTTTTTAGCCGTAATCTTACTGCTTTCATCACTGACCCCTGATTTGGTAATATCAACAAACTTTCTCCTTGCGTGTGCCCAACATCCAAGTTGTGTCACCCCCTCTTGATTGGCGACACTGTTATATCCGGCATAACCGTCACTTTGTAAGTAGCCACTAAATCCCTTTAATAAAAACTCTGCTGTTGCACCGGAACGATTGGGTGAATAGTGCAACAATACAATAGGATAGGGACTATGAGAGGCTCTTAGCCAAAGGTACGACTTACTCTGTGCTTTTTTATCTTTCTCTTTGAGTACCTGTAAGGTTGTTTCATCCATTTGGATATAACTGCTTTGAAGTTGCAAAGCATGCAAACGATTCATTAAGGCTTCTAACCATAATTGAGATGCTTTGATCATCCAATTTGAAAAGGTGGTATCGGTAAATGCAACTCCGAAGCGATGTTTATAAATCTTTGCTTGTCTAACTAGAGGGAGAGCATCTTCAAACTTTTGTACGGCAATAGTGGCTAAGAATGATGGTGTTACTTGATGACGTGGTAATACTTGAGGAGCTAAAGGAGCTGTTTTTGGTGCCGTACCGCATTTACATTCACACCCATAGACGAATCGAACATTATCAAT
Organism: Helicobacteraceae bacterium; assembly: GCA_947497635.1. GTDB lineage: Bacteria > Campylobacterota > Campylobacteria > Campylobacterales > Sulfurimonadaceae > Sulfuricurvum. The sequence goes on from CANMHZ010000142.1 coordinate 3,470, forward strand.
GACTTGAAAAGTAGCGGGGATAAGATCGTATTGGTGGGAAACTACCTCTTTGATCCGTTTCATTGCACAACCACAGCTACATACTTTTTCATTCTCTTCTAAATCATGTTCTACTCGAACATGAGGTAATGAATCAGGAGGGGTTGTTTTACTCCCTCTCTTTTTACGAACATAACTAATCTTCTCAACATCAGGATCTTCATCAACAGGTAATGATTCACTGGGAGCAACGTCAAATAAAGAGGGTTGATTGGAAGGAAACTTCTCGGATGATGAGGCAAACTTTTGACGTATAAGATAATCAAGCTTCTCTTGAAGATACGCAATTGTTTTATCTTTTTCACTCAACAATTCTTGCTGATGAGTCATCAATTCAATTAATGTTTCTAATGTAACTGTCTCATTATTCATACCAGAATGATAGTGATTTTTTGCCGAAAAACAGCTGTTTAGAAAGAGTTAAATCCCCATTACAGCGTGGTTTTAGATTGGTTTATTTGAGGAATGTTTTAGCCATAATTTTGGGTGAGGTTTATTAGGGGCTTACCTTATTACTGTCATAGAGACACTACTGATTTTTATTACACTTACACTCAAAGTCCAAGAGATTTATGATGAAAAAACAAAAGCACGCGCAATCATCTTAAACCATGCAAAATATCTTTCACTTGGTAAAATGCATGCGGCAACAATCCATCAGCTCAGAACTCCAATTGCTCGCATAGGAGCTATCGCAACAAAAATAAGATTTGTATTTGAGCAGCATAAACA
>CANMHZ010000143.1 GCA_947497635.1 Helicobacteraceae bacterium
TACAAGCGATCAATCAAATTCGTTGCCATAATCAGATCATATCCGTTAAATTGAGAATCTAAATTACATGCATCCCCTTGAAAAAATGTTACCTTTGCTAGATTATTTTTAAATTCATACTCCTCAAGAGCAATCACTTTATGATTTCTTAATTCTCCCTCTCCATTTTGAGCATAAGAAATACGACCATTTTTTTGTAACTCTACTGCAGCGTCAATAAAGGCTTGGGAATAATCAACTCCATCAACGTGTTTAAAACTTCGTGATAGCTCAAACGACGCACGCCCCGTTGCACATCCCAAATCTAAAGCTTTTTGTTGTTTCGTTTTACTAGTATATTGAATCGCCTTTTGAGCACATACTTTTGCAAAATTCTCAACTCCAAAAATATCTTCCCCATATTGAAAATCGCAATATTGCGAGACTAACGCATCCGTTTCATAAATATTTTTCTCTTCTTTTGTTCTATTTGTCATCTTTTTACCCTCATTTTCCCACGAGTTTAACCAATCAAGAATTTAATTTTTATATTTTTATTGCTTTTTTATTTTTTTTCAGTTATAATTCAGGGATTGAAAGATGATTTAGAGTTTCATCTTTGGCTAGCTTACTATTGAAGACCTTTTGTTAACAGTACGGCCCGCTCTAAGAATACTCCACTTTATATTTTCGACCACCACGGCAACGGGGTGTATTTTTTAACAAAAAGGTCTACTATGGCAGATGTAATCAACGGAACAGTAAAATGGTTCAATGGCGAAAAAGGTTTTGGATTTATCCAACAAGATAACGGAGACAAAGATTTGTTTGTTCACTTTCGTCAAATTAACCGTACAGGTTATGGTCGTGTTTCACTTGAAGAAGGTCAAAAAGTATCTTATACTGTTGGTCAAGGTGAAAAAGGTCCTCAAGCAGAAAACGTTACAGCACTGTAAGTTCTCTTCTCGGGCAGATTTCCTGCCCGATCTATTATTCTCAAACTTAACAATACTCCCACTTTCTTCATTCTATTATATTCCACACAAGATACAAAATTAAGTGTTTTAAAGAACCAAATTTCAAGGATACACTATGGAAAGCAGAGAAGCCGTTTTAGAAGCCCTTGCACAAGGCAAAAAACTGACCAGTAATGTAACTGGACTACAATATCACCTTGTTGATGGCAAGCTTCATGCACGCCATGGCGAAAAAAGCGACTGGCACGAAAGTGAATTGTCTTTTGACAACCCCCCGTCATGGCTCAACCTAAGAGATTAATATGAATGGAACTGAACGTAAAAATATTCAATCTGGCAAGCGAGTCACTATTGTTCTTAAACAAGATCAATCTACAGGCTCTCTTACAGAGGGGATTGTTCGTGATATTCTAACCTCTTCACCCAAGCATCCTCACGGTATCAAAGTGAGGCTTATGAGTGGCGAAGTTGGGCGGGTCAAAGAGGTTTTTTAAAATCCTCTTTGGCTAGTTTTTCCCCTGAATAACTCTTGTAACATCACTAACCCCATCATTTATACCATCATTAAACTCCTTGGCTGAACATCCACCCAAAAAAGCCATAGCCACTATCGAAAAAATAAAATAACGCATTTTTTATTCTCCTTGTAATTTATCTAATAAGAGTGAAAGTATAACCGCTTTACCGTTTGCATTCTGTTTGACATACTCGACAATCATCCCATGAAAGTGTGCGAAAAAAGTAGCTAACTCAGAATCATTATTCATTTCTCGCAATCCGTACTCACACCACTCCTGCAAATCATCATAACACTCAAATTCATACCCAAATTCTCGTAGTAATCGTGCCGTATACGCATCGACAACCATTACAGGACGCTTACAAGCATAGCAGAGAATCGAATCAGCCGTTTCAGGACCTATCCCTTTTTGGGATAATAGCCACTCACGATCAACAGTGAGAGAGAAGCTTTCAAAATCACCAAATTCATCACAAATAGCGTGAGAGAGACGGATGAGGGTTTGGGCTTTGGTTTTAAAAAGACCACTGGGACGGATCAACTCCATCAATACTTCACTATCACATTGTGAAAGCAATTCAGGACTTAAAAGTTTACGCTTACGAAGATTATCTAAAGATATTTCGACACGAGACCACTGTGTATTTTGAGTGAGTATCGCCCCCACTACAACTTCAAATGTTCCGTATGCCGGCCACCACATTGGTGGAGAGTTTTCGAGGAGATTGAGCCGTTCTAATGCTCTAAAAAGATCCAACGAATTATGAAGCTCCATTTATTGTTCAATCCACGCATCCGTACGCATCACTCTGCTATCATCGAAAATTTTGAGCTTGAACGCTTCGGTACATTTCCCCTCTTCCAATGTCATAATAGCGATTTGAAGAATCTTTTTGCATTTCTCAGGAACTTCAAACCGTCCCGATACCCCTGTGAGGAATCGTTCCAATGGCACTTTTTGCTCCATTCCGATCACATTGTCCCGACATCCGCTTAACCCCATATCGGTAAGATACGCTGTCCCCTTAGCAATCTGAAAATCATCACTGCCAACATGGGTGTGAGTTCCAATAAGTCCGCTGACCTGACCTTGTAAAAGCATCAGCATCGCACGCTTCTCACTTGAAGCTTCCGCATGAAAATCGATAAAGATATGCTTTACCCCTTCTTCACGTAACTGTGCTACCGTGTCACGTGCACATCGAAAGACATTATCCGTATACGGCATCCCATAATGCCCCATAAGATTAAGGACAGCAAGCTTTTCGCCCTTTACCTCAAATACACGACACCCTGTCCCCACAACTCCTTGAGGATAATTGTGAGGACGTAAAAATTGTGGTGTTTCCAACAGTGGCAAAATTTCCTTTTTGTCCCACGTATGGTTACCACCGCTCATCACATCGATTCCCATATTGAGAAGCTCATTTGCATTTTTCGGCGTGATTCCAAATCCATGTGAGGCATTTTCGTAGTTAGCGATGACAAAATCTATTTCATGCTCACGACGTAATTTCATCAAATGTTCTTTAATCATTACCCGTCCCGGACGACCAACAATATCCCCTATAAACGCTATTTTCACTTTTTCTCCTCATTTAACTTTTTTCTTAAATCGTTCAATCGCTCGCGAAAATTCTCGCTATCACCATAATCAAAAAAATGTTTATAGTTACCGTGCATTGATTTAAGCCTCGACGCATGACGAATTGGGCACCAATATTGTTCTGTACGTGCAGCAATTTCACTAATATATCCCATTAATCCGTTGAAATAACTGCAATAAAGACAATTGAATTTCTCAATTAGATTCAAATAATTCAGTCGGTGACGATCAATAATAATATAATCGCTCCGCTTCACTTTTTCAATTTTATAAATAGGAAAACAGCTCCACTGATAGATAGAGACAAATCCGTCTAAAAGAATAGCAGGTAATAAAACGATCCAAATAATGGGAACACTCACAATATGTAAAATCGGGGATCTAAAAATATAGCTAAAAATATTTTCACGATCGTGACGATACGATGAAAGAAGCTCTTCTCGTTTTTTCGTAATTTCACACGTAAATTTTTCATACTCTTCGTGAAGTTCTGCTTCCAACTCCAGTTCAAGCTCTTTTATCTTTGCGACCAAATCGCCAATTCGTGGATTTTGCATCATAAACCTCTGGCGTTTGCATTAATTGCAACTATACTATAACTTAGTTTTAAAGCTCCAAAACCCCTATATTTCATAGACAGATCCAATAATTTTAGCCGCACTTCTCGTACTATGATTTTAAACCAATTTTTTATATGTCAAAATGCCATACAAATTCTCTGTAACACCTCGTGCGTGGTATAATTGCACTCTAATTTATATAACGCATAAGGATGTCAATCATGAATAAAGCTCAATTTGTGGAACTAGTTCAACAATGTGGTACATATTCTTCTAGAACACAAGCGGATGAAGCTATTAAAGCGGTAATCACTGCGATTACAGAAGCACTATCCAACAAAGAAGAAGTAACCCTCCAAGGGTTTGGATCATTTAAAACTGCCTTGCAAGCGGCTAAAGAGGGAAAAGTTCCTGGGACTGATAAAACCTACAGTAAACCAGCGACTACCGTTCCTAAATTTACTGCAAGCTCTGTCTTGAAAGAAAAAGTTGCTGTAAACTGATTCCCTCGATACTCAAAACTACGACAGAGGGTTGCAGTGTGATCCTTTGTTGCAGTGATGATACCTTCTTATCAAGACTTTCACTTTTA
>CANMHZ010000144.1 GCA_947497635.1 Helicobacteraceae bacterium
TAATAGCAGTGCAATTGATGGCGTCACGATTCGGCTAAGCATCAAGATAGCGATAGCAATCATTACGACACCGAAGATGTGGGATACGGTATCCATCCATCCACCAGGATGAGGCATATATTTGCCAGCACCTATTCCGATCAACAGCAGCGGAATTCCCATCCCGATACTGAGTACAAAAAGAGCTGCCCCACCAAGGAGAGCATCTCCACTTTGACCGATATAGACAAGTGCTCCCGCAAGAGGAGGAGCGACACAAGGGCCTACAATGAGGGCTGAAAAAAAGCCCATAATGCCAACACCGATATAACCACCTTTGGAACTGACATTTTCAGATGACTTTGAGAGCTTTGTTTGCCACGAGTGAGGCAGACCGATTTTGAAGAACCCAAACATTGACATTGCCAATCCTACAAACAGCAGTGCAAACGTCGAAATGACCCACGGATTCTGCATCGCAATTTGAATGTTTCCGCCAAACAATCCTGCCAGAACACCGGCAATCGTATAGGCGACCGACATGGCAAGAACATACACCAAAGAGAGGATAAAACCTCGTTTGGCATTCATATTTTTTCCCTGAGCGACAATAATCGAAGAGAGAATCGGAATCATCGGGAAAATACACGGCGTTAGAGAGAGTAAAAGTCCGAAGGTAAAAAAGGTCAACAGGATCAACGGGACATTCCCTTCAATAAAGGTTTGCGTTATTTGATCGGTTTCCGATACAACGATAGGACTTCTTTTTCGTACCATCGGCTTGGATACGTTTAGTTCACTTTTAACGACGCTAGGCACAACGACAGGTTCAGCTTTTACGATATTAGGAACCTTTTCCTCAGTAGCGATAAATTGAGCCGAATCGATTTTTAGAGGTATCATTTGGACGATGGGTTCATAACACAGTCCATCTTCCGAACACCCCTGAAATTCAAGCTGTAATGTAATAGGAACTAGTCCGCTTACTCTCTTAGACGCTTTGAGTCCAATGGTAATATTAGGCGATTTTGTAAAAACCGTTTGCCCCTCGTGATCGACCCCTTCGGGTAAGGTTATGTAATCGATCGAAATGCCACTATTGCCGAGAATCTTGGCGTGTAGTTTCGATTTATAAAGATAGATGTGATTGCCAAGTTCAATGCTAGCGGCAATCTCACCTTTTTTTGTAATCGTTGCCGAAGGTTTGAACGCTTCTTCCGGCATTAAAAATTGCGGTTCGGCAAATACCATAGTATTGATAAACAACACAAAAAGTAAAAAATATTTCATCTCGCTAATTCATCCTCTTTTAAAAAGTTAACACTTGGCTTATATGGTTCAAAATCAAGGTAATCCTATCAATCTCTTTATTGCTCTTTGCTCAAACGGGTAACCCCTAAGCCGGTTTCGATTGGATACCCTTCCTCAGCCCACCCTTTAAGTCCACCTTTAAGGGTTGTCGCATTGACATATCCAAGCTTTCTGAGTGTTTGAGCTGCCAATGCACCACGGCTTCCGCCACGACAGTAGGTGATGATCACGGCATTTTTGTCTTTGATTTTATTCATCACTTCAAATTCCAAATTTCCGCGTGTCATCGCCACCATATTGGAAGCGTATATCTCACCCTCTGCACGCTGACTCTCTTCGCGTACATCCATCACAATCACCTTTTTTTCGGTGTCTAACATCTCTTTGAGCTGTTTAACAGCCATCTCCCCTGCTTCTTGTCTCGCCGTATCGATCAATTTTTCACTTTCTGGATGCCCCGCCATGAGAGATGATCCCACCATTAACCCTGCAACCATTAGTACCATGTTCAACGTTCTCATTCATAATCTCCAGTAACTTAAGAACTTAGCTATTTAGCTAAGTTCTTTGTATGATAGTAGAATTAGAATAATCTGTCAAGTATTAATCAATCGGGATATACGCAAAATGGTCGTTTTGTTTATCGATTAATCCGATTGTAGAGTTGGGAACGAGCTTAACATAGTCGTATATATTGCTTTTATCGATTTTCAGTTTTGTCATTGTCGCCTCACACATCAAAAAATCTACTTCATAGGTATTCGCCATTGTGGCGATCCGCTTACTAAGCTGATCGTGCGCCGCTGCAAGCGCTTGATCACTCTTGTACGGGGAATTTTTTAAATCTTTGACGAAAAATTTGTAAGCATCACCATGAATAACAACGGCCACATCGAGTTTCTCAAGTTTCCCTTCATAATAACTTTTATGATAGGCTATCCCTTGCAGCACTTTTTTTTCAAATGTTTCAATACTTCCCGTTTTAAGATCAAAAACAACCTGCTTGACCCCCTCTTCCGCAAATAAAATTCCGGAGAGAGCGAGGATGAGTAACCATTTTTTCATAGTGAACCTTTGTGAAAATTTTATGTTATTCTAGTGTGTCATTGTAAAAATAATGTAAATACACTAATTAGCTAATTTACCAATCTATCCTCCTATGCTATAATCAATCCAGTAATCTAGGGCAATTTAATAAAAAGGCAATCGATGTTAGATATGGAACAAAAACTCAAAATCTTTAAAGCACTCAGTAATGAGACCCGCTTTTTGATTTTCAAAAACGTTTTTACGGGAGGGTATACCTGCTCTCTCGATAAAAAACAGCCGGGAGTAGAAGTCAATCCTATCGCTACGTGCGTCAGTACCGTCGCGGAACATTTTAATTTTTCTCTCCCGACGATTTCTGCCCATATTAAAGAGCTTAAAGAGGCAAAAATCATCTCTGTTGAAAAAAAAGGGAACAAAGTTTACATTGAACCGAATATTGAAACAATCCGAGAGATGGCAGGATGTTTTCAAACGTTGGTCACTAATTTTGATAACAACCGAGCATTATTTTTTGATCATACTCTTGCTTTAAAATAAACCCTAATCCATTGGTTTCAAGATAAAAAAGCAATAGTGTTGTTCGCTACCGTTGGGAGTGATATGGGTCTCATCAATCATTTCGAGTATATCAAAGCGCCCTTGCACGAGATTCTTCATTTTCTCTTCGTTGTATTGACACACGGGTAATGCGCTACAGCTATCCGGTCCATTTACGCCAAATGTGCCGATAATGGCGTGACCTTCAGGAGAGAGTGATTTATACAGTGTTTCAAGGTAGGCTTGTTGCTCCTCTTCTTTTTGAAGAAAATGAAACACGGCACGGTCATGCCATACGTCAAATATCTTATCCGATGAAAAAGTGCACACATCGCCGACACAATAAACAGGTAAATCAGCCGTTGCACCCAGTCGTTTTTTGATTATCTCCAGTGCACTAGAGGAAATATCGAGGAGTGTCATATCGTGGTAACCAGAGTGGATCAAGGTATCTGCAAGTATAGAAGCACCACACCCGACATCAATAATACTATCTTTGGACGTTGACCCGATTTTTCCCAGAAGAGAGAGGGAGATAGAAGGCATTTCTTGATACCACCCTACTTTACTCACATCCTTCGTTGTATAGACATTTTCCCAGTGGCGTTGTTTGACGTTTCCATCCCCTTTGGTCGCTCTAAAGGTAGCTCCTACCGTCGTCGGTGCTGTCGTATAGTGATTGGTTCCTCTACATTCGACATCAACGAAGCCCGCATCATTCATCATCTCAATCAAATCCTTTTTTTTGAGTGTCCCTTCGACACAGTTTGCCCAGTCACCAGAAGAACTTTGCAAACAGCACGATGGGGCACACTCTCCCTCCGAAATATCAATCATATCGGCGAAATAGAGCTTTCCATCAGGTTTTAACACACGAAAAATTTCTGCAAAGACGTTGGGCTTAGAGGAGGCGAGATTAATGGCACCGTTAGAGAAAGGTATGGGTTTGAATACCTATTGGGAGTTTTTGGAGTTTCATTTTTTAAGCCTTTGAAGTTAACCATTTTTTCATCTCATCCTCTCCCCCTCCACTTTACCAAATCGGCTAGGGAGCGACAAAAAGTAATGCTTCTTTCATTCTCTTTTTAAGAATAGTTGTTATGAAATTATAGCCTATTCTATACCTGTCAGATAAGAAAGCAACCTCGCGGTCACTCCCTCTCCAAAGAACTGTATGCGTGACTTTCACCGCATACAGTTACCTCTCATGCAACGATTCTGAAAACGTCTTCGCAATCGGTTTGATCAAATACGTAAGGACACTTCTCTCCCCTGTGGTAATATCCACTTGTGTTGTCATCCCTG
>CANMHZ010000145.1 GCA_947497635.1 Helicobacteraceae bacterium
TGGGAGATCTTTTAAAACCATTTAAAGACTATTTATCAAAACCACTCGTCACACTTAAACAAGCTCCCATCCAACAACATTCAATAAAAGTAAATACTGCACCTACTCAGATCACTCCAACACCATTTGAACCTTACGTAGAGCCATCATGGGCTGGGGAAGCTCCCTTTGAAGTCACACCCCCTGAAGTTCATCACCCTATCAGTCCCCCTATTCCAGTCGTTGCAAAAGTGAAAGTGGAAACGGAAATTCCATTGGTTAGTGAAACGACGAAGGAGGATGAAGCTCTAATTTCTGAAATAGAAGAGATCATACCGAGCATTGAACCCATTATAAAAGTTGAAACGCAACCAAAAGAATCTACGATTATAAGTATGGCCAAAAAAGTCAAAGAGACGAAACAATCAGCAGTCGTCGTCGAAGAACTTGAAGAAAATAAAATTTTACTCGATCAAATAGACCGTGGAGCGAGTGAAAAACCGAAAAATTTCAAACTTCCCCCTACCAGCTTTTTGCAATATCCTCCAAAAAAACAAAACGTAGTGGATGAGGCAGAATTAGACGATAAAATTCGTGATTTGATTGAAAAATTAGCCCATTTTAATATTGATGGGGATGTTGTTCGTACTTATGCGGGTCCTGTCGTCTCTACCTTTGAGTTCAAACCCGCTGCCAATATCAAAGTCTCCAAAATTTTAGGGCTCCAAGATGATCTAGCCATGGCACTCAAAGCGCAAACTATCCGTATTCAAGCCCCTATTCCGGGCAAAGATGTCGTAGGGATAGAAATTCCCAACAAAAGTGTGGATACGATTTATCTCCGTGATATTTTTGAGAGCAAGCTTTTCCAAGAAGCGTCTTCTCCGCTCACCCTTGTTTTGGGCAAAGATATTGTCGGAAAACCGTTTATTACCGATCTCAAAAAACTCCCCCATCTTCTCATCGCTGGAACAACAGGAAGCGGTAAAAGTGTCGGTATCAATGCAATGATTTTGAGTTTGCTCTATAAAAATTCACCCGATCAACTTAGACTTCTGATGATTGATCCAAAAATGCTTGAGTTTTCTATTTACAATGACATTCCTCACCTCTTAACCCCTGTTATCACCAAACCCAAAGAGGCAATTGCCGCACTTAACAATATGGTGTATGAGATGGAACGACGCTATCAAAGGATGTCTGAAACTCGTACCAAGAATATTGAAAACTTTAATGAAAAAATGAAACATGAGGGGGGTGAGCAGCTTCCTTATATCGTCGTTATTATCGACGAGCTTGCGGATTTAATGATGACCAGTGGAAAAGATGTGGAGTATTCGATAGCACGACTGGCTCAAATGGCACGTGCGAGTGGTATTCATCTCATCGTTGCTACCCAACGCCCCAGTGTTGATGTAGTAACGGGTCTTATCAAAGCTAATTTACCTTCTCGTATCAGTTATAAAGTAGGACAAAAAATCGACAGTAAGATCATCCTCGATGCAATGGGAGCGGAATCGTTGCTCGGGCGTGGTGATATGCTTTTCACCCCTCCTGGCATGAGTGGGCTGGTACGTCTTCACGCCCCATGGAGCAGTGAAGAGGAGATTGAAAAAATAGTTGACTTTCTAAAAGCACAACGTGAACCTGAATCCGATCGCAGATTTTTACGAGATAAAGCGGAAGTAGTCAAAAATGGTGCCGGTGAAGAAAATGAGAAACCGCTTGATGAACTGTATCAAGAGGCAAAAAATATTATTATTACCGAACAAAAAACTTCTATCAGCTATTTGCAACGACGACTTCAAATTGGCTACAACCGTTCGGCTACATTGATTGAGCAGTTGGAGCAAAATGGTGTTCTCTCTGCCCCAAATGCCAAAGGAAATCGGGAGCTTATGACGCAATAATATCCAATATGTTTCGAAAATACACACTAATATCCAAAGTAATCCAAACAAATGTTTACTTTGGTAACACTACGTAAAATTCATCTCACTCTTTCGCTATAATCTTTATAACTAAATTTTGCAGGAGTCCCCATGGCTTTTATGGACGAATACACAGCACACGTAGCGGAGCGCACAGCGCAAGGAATCCCTCCTCTTCCCCTCACAAAAGAACAAGTGACTGATCTTGTAGCGTTAATCACTGCAGAATCTGCAAAAAACAGCGAATTGATCACGATGTTGGCAGAACGTGTCAATCCAGGCGTTGATGATGGAGCACACATGAAAGCTGCATTTTTGCACCAAGTGGTTCAAGGTGAAGTAAAAGTATTTTTAGCTGATAACAGTGACATCAATAGCGATGATCACAAAAAAGCGGCAATCAAAATCCTTGGTAAAATGGTAGGTGGTTATAATGTTAAACCTCTTATTGATGCCCTAGCTATTGATGGATTGGCTCAAGACGCTGCCAATGAGCTCAAATACACCCTTCTTGTCTATGACGCATTCAATGATATCGTTGAACTTTCAGAAACCAATAGTTTTGCAAAAGAGGTACTTCAATCATGGGCGGATGCGCAATGGTTTACCTCTAAACCTGTTTTAGCGGAAAAATTTAGCGTTGTTGTCTTCAAATTCCCAGGAGAAACCAATACCGATGATCTTTCACCGGCAAGTGCTGCTTTTACCCGTTCGGATATTCCATTGCACGCAACGACTATGCTTGCGGCAAAAATGCCAGAAGGGCTTGCAAAGATTGCTGAACTCAAAGAAAAAGGGATGCAAATCGCTTATGTTGGTGATGTTGTAGGAACCGGTTCAAGCCGTAAATCTGCAGCAAACTCCGTCCAATGGCACATGGGAGATGATATCCCAGGAATCCCTAATAAACGTACGGGCGGTGTTGTTATCGGAAGTATCATCGCACCTATCTTCTTTGCAACCTGTGAAGATTCAGGCGCACTACCAATCGAAGCGGATGTATCTGCCATGGAAACTGGTGATGTTCTGGACATTGATACACGTGCGGGAACTATTTCAAAAGATGGTGCAACTATTGCAACCTTCAACCTTCGCCCAAATACTATCGAAGACGAAGTGCGTGCAGGTGGACGTATCCCTCTTATCATCGGTCGTGGATTAACGGCTAAAGCACGTACGGCTCTTGGACTAGAACCTGCTACCTTCTTCGCTTTACCTATTCAGCCTGCTGATACAGGCAAAGGCTATACCCTTGCACAAAAAATGGTAGGTCGTGCATGCGGACTAGAAGGTGTTCGCCCTGGTATGTACTGCGAGCCAGCAACCTCTACAGTAGGAAGCCAAGATACAACAGGACCAATGACACGTGATGAGATCAAAGAACTATCAGCGCTTGGTTTCTCAGCTGATTTTGTTCTTCAGTCTTTTTGTCATACGGCAGCGTATCCGAAACCCTCCGACGTGATTTTACATGCAACATTGCCAGCATTTATCTCTACGCGTAGCGGTGTTGCTCTTCGTCCTGCTGATGGTGTTATCCACTCATGGTTAAATCGTATGGTACTTCCTGATACAGTTGGAACAGGTGGTGATAGCCATACTCGTTTCCCTATTGGTGTGAGTTTTCCTGCAGGTTCTGGACTTGTTGCATTTGCAGCGGTAACAGGTGCTATGCCTCTTGAAATGCCTGAATCTGTTTTGGTACGTTTTAAGGGAGAGATGCAAGCGGGAATCACACTTCGTGACCTTGTAAATGCTATTCCATATTATGCCATCAAAGCGGGTCTTTTGACCGTTGAGAAAAAAGGTAAGAAAAATATCTTCAACGGACGTGTTTTGGAAATCGAAGGGTTGCCAACGATGAAAGTCGAACAAGCGTTCGAACTTTCTGATGCGTCAGCTGAACGTTCAGCAGCGGCATGTACGGTTCACCTTAATGAAGAACCCGTTATCGAATACCTAAAATCAAACGTTGCCCTTATTGAAGCAATGATTGCAGACGGCTATGAAGATGCGCGTACTCTCCAACGCCGTGCTGACAAAATGAAAGAGTGGTTAGCTGCTCCATCATTGATGTCTGCGGATGCAGATGCTGAGTATGCAGCGATCATCGAAATCGATTTAAACGAAATCACAGAGCCGATTTTGGCATGTCCAAATGATCCTGATAATGTTAAATTGCTCAGTGAAGTTGCAGGAACTGAGATTAACGAAGTATTCTTAGGAAGCTGTATGACCAATATCGGTCACTACCGTGCAGC
>CANMHZ010000146.1 GCA_947497635.1 Helicobacteraceae bacterium
CCGAGATTGTGAAAATGGCAGTGACGTTTAATCTCTCTTTCTTTGAATGGCTTGAGGAGAATGATTTACGTGAGGGAGATAATCTCCTTATTGCGATTTCTAAAGCCGTTGAGACAAAAGCGGGTGTAGTAGAAGAGGATGAAAAAGAGCAAGGGTTACGTGCTGCCCTTAATTATGGTCATACCTTCGGACACGTGATCGAAAATGAGACCCACTATGAGACCTATTTGCACGGCGAGAGTGTTGCTATTGGGATGATGATGGCGAATGATCTTGCGTGTGAAATAGGGCTTATGAGTACGACAGAAGTGCAACGGGTTCGTGCGGTGTTGGAGCGTTATTCGCTGCCCCTTTCGTACGAGATCAAAGATGTAGAGAAATTTTATCAAACCTTTTTCTTGGACAAAAAAAGTGCTGACAGTGCCATTACTTTTATCCTGCCACGAGGAATTGGTGCGGTTGAGATTACTGATGCTGTCAATGATGACGTTGTTAAGTCAATTCTAAGAAGATACCAAAAATGAGACAGGGAACTTTTTTCAAAAGTACGATTTCCCTCTTATTTTTTATTTCACTCTCGGTATGGGCTGATGCTCCTCTTGTTGAGCCTGTTAAGGGGGCTGTCGCCGTTGATGCTTTACAGTTGGAACAGCAAAAACAAGAGAATCAGGCCGCAAGAGAGGAGCTTCACGGTGAGCTTCAAAAACTTCAAAAAGATCTTTTAAAAGAAAATAGTATTTGGATCAAAAGCTACGATTCGTACATGGCATATCGTGAGACACGTAAAAGCTTGATTGAGGTAAAAGATCGAATTAATGAGCTTCAGAGACAATCTTCCAATGTTGAGCGAAAGCTTGAGCTTGAAGGGCTACAAGCGAAAGAGAAGATTTTAACGGAACAAATAGATCTTTTACGAGCTCAAGGGACTTCTCCGTTTGTTTTGCTCCTTAAACCCGATGAAGCAGGAGAACTTCCAACTATTACTAACCCTTTTGAAATTGTAATGGGGATTTCGTATATTAAACGTCTTAGCAGTCAGTATCAAGATTATTTGGTGCGCAAAGAGGATCTTCAAGAGATTATTGGGAACTTGGATCATCAAATTACTTTATACGAAAAAATTACGGCTCTAAGTCCGACAAAAGAAGAGAGCGAAGCATTAGTAGCAAGCAAAGTAAAGATTGAAAAATTTAAACTTGCCCTTGATACGTTGACGATGACGGCAAATGTATATGAGAAGAGGATTGAATCGACCGAAGCTAGGATCAATAAAGAGATAAAAGATCAAATTTACAAGTTACTGAAAATATTTGTATTAATTGTACTTTTAGTGTTGCTTTCCCTTTTAACCAAACGAGCAGTTAAGCGTTATGTAATCGATAATGAACGCTTCTATATGGTTAACAAAGTTATAACATTGGTTACTGTCGCAGTGATTGCCCTTATTTTGATATTTAGTTATATTGATAATGTTGGGTACTTTGCTACTATTTTAGGGTTTGTATCAGCAGGGCTTGCCATTGCGATGAAGGATTGGTTTATGTCCCTTTTCGGATGGGTCGTTATTTTCGCGGGTGGTTCTATCCATGTCGGTGATCGTGTTCGCTTTGTGAAAGAGGGGATGGATTATGTTGGGGATGTTTTGGATATTTCGCCATTGCGCATTACTCTCATGGAAGATATTACCCTGACAACACTTGAGACAAACCGTAGAGCCGGACGGATTATTTTTGTCCCTAATAATTATATTTTTACCTCAATGATTGCAAACTATTCGCACGCGTCATTGAAAACAGTGTGGGATGGAATCGATATTATGATTACTTTTGATTCGAATCATAAAAAAGCGGTACATCTTACAAAAGAAATTTGTCGTAAATATTCGAAAGGCTACACGGATATCACTCGTAAACAGCTCAATAAGTTACGAGATCGTTATAGTCTGAAAAGTGCCAATGTAGAGCCAAGAGTTTTTACCTTTATCGAATCGAATGGGATAAAGGTTAGCTCGTGGTATTTGACCAATGCGTATGCGACGCTAACATTACGCAGTACGATTTCTGCGGATATTGTTGATGCGTTTAACGCTGAGTATGACATAACGATTGCTTATCCTACTCAGACGTTTTATACGTCACCGATGGTACCCAAAAAACAACCTACAGAGGGTAACGAATGAAACCAAAAGTATATTTTAAAACCTTCGGGTGTCGGACGAATCTTTTTGATTCTCAGGTGATGATGAGCGGATTACAAGATTATGAGGTGACGGAAAACGAGTCTGAGGCGAGTATCGTCGTTGTCAATTCGTGTACAGTGACTAATGGTGCGGATGTGAGCGTTCGCGGTTATATCAACTCTATCGAAAAGCAGGGTAAAAAGCTTTTTTTGACGGGGTGTGGTGCTCATACGAAGGGGGAGTCTCTTTTTGGGTCGGGTAAAGTGCATGGGGTATTTGGTCAATCGGAGAAGATGAAAATTAATACGCTTCTTTCAAGTGAGAGCCGTTTTTATGAAATCGGGGATCTCAACTATATTGATGATGCGATTGTGGATGATTTTGTTGGTAAATCACGCGCGTTTATCAAAATTCAAGAGGGGTGTAATTTCCGTTGCAGCTACTGTATTATCCCCTTTGTTCGTGGTGATTCGCGCAATATGGATGAGAGCAAAATTTTGGAGCAAGTTTCACGACTCGCTTCCAATGGCTTCGGTGAGTTTGTCCTAACAGGTACGAATGTGGGAAGCTATGGGCAAGGGGAGGGGCGTAACATTGCGGCATTGATGCAAAAGATGTCAATGATTCGGGGTGTTCGCCGTATTCGTGTTGGGTCATTAGAGCCGATACAGGTGAATGAAGCATTTCGGGAAATTTTGGATGAGCCGTGGCTAGAGCGTCATTTACACATTGCCATTCAACACAGTAGCGATGAGATGTTACGAATTATGAACCGACGTAATCGTCATAAAAGTGATGTAGAACTTTTCGGGATGTTGCACGATAAAGGGTTTGCCTTGGGTTCTGATTTTATCGTTGGTCATCCCGGTGAAACCGATGCGCTATGGGAAGAGGGGATGCGAAACATCAAAGAGCTTCATTTAACCCATATCCACCCCTTTACCTACTCCAAGCGCGATGGAACTCCCAGTGCGGTTATGAAAGATCAGATTAACGGAGCTGTTTCCCAAAAACGGATGGCGGAACTCAATGCTCATATTGCTAAAAATAATCGTGCTTTTCGTCAGAATGTTAATGTTCCTTTAGAGGTATTGATTGAATCAGGAAGTGCGGGCGTTTATAGTGGATTGGATCAGTTTTTTAATAAAATTAGCGTTAAGAGCGATGAAGATCTATCGGGAAATTGGATAACAGTTGAAAAGTATGAGGTAAATGATGAATATAACGTGGCCAAATTTTAACCGTAATCAGCTTATTTTATTGGCTTCGGGGGGGATAATCCTTCTCTTGCTTTTGTATGCGCTGTTGCGTGACAGCAGTGATATTGTCTCGTTGGATGAAGCGACTCATATTATTCAAGCCAATCGTATTGAAAAAGCGGTGATGGATAGTCAGTATCTTTATCTCTCAACTCTGGATAAAAGTGTGGTAAAAATACCTATCTCTAATATCTCCCCCCAATTAACGGCACACCTAAAAATAGAGGTGAAGAGAGAAAATGGTTGGGTGTGGTTTATCTTCATTTTTGCTCTTATTGGTGGAGCCGTGTGGTGGGTTATGAAAAATCGCTTAGGTGAAATTTTTCAGCCAAAAGAGGTAAGTGCTTCTAAAAGTGAGGCGAGTGAACCGCATTCAACTAGTGCCCCCACCCCTGTTAAGTCCAATATTCGTTTTAGTGATATTGGAGGAATCGGGGATGTTAAAGAGGAGCTTGAAGAGATCATTGATTTTTTACGTAATCCGAAACGCTATTACAATTTTGGGGCGCGTATGCCACGGGGTGTATTGCTCGTAGGTCCTCCTGGGGTTGGGAAAACGATGATTGCCAAAGCGGTTGCTGCCGAAGCAGATGTCCCATTTTTCTACCAAAGCGGTGCTTCATTCGTTCAAATATACGTCGGAATGGGGGCGAAGAGGGTGCATGAACTTTTTGCAGCGGCGAAGAAAAATGCCCCCTCCATTATTTTTATCGATGAAATTGATGCCGTGG
>CANMHZ010000147.1 GCA_947497635.1 Helicobacteraceae bacterium
AGAAATAGTGCGTTTGGGAATAAAAAACCTGCACCGAAGAAGCCAAGCGGACGTGGGAGATAAATAAGCCCTTTGGCTTATTTAATACTCATGGGGAATCAGTGCCATTACCCCTAAAACCGTCCGAGCGTTTGCGGATGGGTTGAATCGATTGTTGTTTGGGAGGGGTTAGAGGTGATAGTGTATAAGTATCACTAAACGCTCCATACAAGCCCTACAAGCAACGAATATGATTTAGACGTTAGGAATTTGTGTGATTGGTTATTGAGGGTGTAGGGGGCTTGGAACGATTGCATATAGTCTTGAAAAGTCCCAAACCTTTATATTTATACTCTTTATTTTTTCATACACCCTTGAGAATAACCATATTTGCATGCTTTTTGATAGTATTCTTTCATGTTATCTTCATTCATTTTGGACTTTTTACACCAAGATAAGTTTGGATGCATAAAACACTCCATATCATGTTCACTCCCAGCTATTAACTCAGCAATTGCATAACAGCTTCTACCATCTTGTAGTTCACACCCTTCTTTATAATACCTACCTTCATAGCAAGCATCTTTGTTGCCAAGTTGGCATCCTTTTGCCAATGCTTCTTGACCAGCTTTATAATTTTCTCTAGCTAAATTCGACATGCCTAACATATAACAATCTTCAGAATTATTGTTTTTACATCCATTTATTCTTGCTTCATCTTCTGCAACCATTTTTGCTATCCATTTTTGATGTTCTGCTTCCGATTTTTGACGTTCTACGTAATCAACCAAAGTGACTATGGTAGCAATGCCTATAATTATTACTACTATCCATATTGCCATCTTTTTAACTATCCGAGCAACATTTTTTTGTGTCTCTGGGTTGATGACTGGAGTAGGTTTTGACTGAATAACGCTAACTCGAACTGTCTTCTGATTCAAAACATAGACCTCCACCGCTTTATCAACATTTGGTTCAAAATCAACATCAGCACCTACTTTAGGTGAGCCATCAGATTTGTAATCATCAATACTAAAACGGTATTTATTACCATCTTCACCACGGATTAGACCACTTTTAAATTCATTGTTGTAGTCGAGTATTTTGCCTTGCATTACAATCCTTTTATTTTGTATTTATTCATAATACTCTGAGTAACACCATCCATGGTGGTAGATGGTGGTATTTCATCCCATACTCCATCACCCTTAGTTGTGGAAATTACTGTTCCATCGCAGTTGAAATATGAGAATGAAATAATTTTATATCTCATATTGGCATAATCAATAAGTAACAACTGATTGTCGTATCCAAGGTTGCTAAAGTCATCATACTTCCCAAGTTTAGATATGATTCCTTGTCTTTTGGAATAAGATATTAAATCTGTTACCCATACTTTAATAGTCTTGTTTTTACGATTAATTTGTATGTTTTTTGAGTCGCCAAGAATCAGTGGATTGGAATCACTTTCTGATAGGAAAAAATAGCGTTTGTCATTTGCGAATTGCAAATCAGTTGATCCACACACAAATAGCCATGGTGCTTTATTTGCATAAAGTACATTTGCTGATAATATGAGTATGGCAAATAGCAGATTTTTCATTTATAATTCTTTAATATTTTTTAACAGAAATAATACATTTATCTAATCTGATAAAGGATTCTATAGATTGCTTGCTTAATAGTCCCTATAATATACGGTTCAGGCGTTAAATATTAACTCTTTCTAGCAGCATTCAACTGCCTTTTCAATAATTTTTGTCGTAATAAACATCAAAATATTTTTTTACTGTAGACTTCAAAACGGTGCTTCGTCTCATCGGAAATTTGGGCTGACATAAAAAACTTCCTTTTTTCTACAATGTTATAGAAAATATAGATAATGTCATTTACCTACCTATCAGCTATATTCAAAAACTAGACCATCCGTGAAACCAACCGCTACTTTCCCGCCATTCGTCAGTTTCCCAAATAAGACCTCATCAACAAGAGGATCTTTAATCTTCTCTTGGATAACACGCCCCAATGGTCGTGCCCCCATTTCTTTGTCATAGCCCATCCGTGCTAAATACCCTTTGGCTTTTTCGGTGAGGGTAACCGACACTTTTTTAGCTTTTAGCTGAGTATTAAGCTCGTCCATAAATTTATCAACAATCTTCTCAACTACCTCCATCGGTAATGCTCCAAACTCAACGACGGCATCAAGACGATTACGAAATTCAGGGGTGAAAAATGATTTTAGCGCCTCATGTCGTGAGATGGAGCTGTCGGCATTGAACCCCATTACCGTTCGCTCACTAGCACCGATATTGGAAGTCATAATAAGAACGACATTGGTAAAATTGGCTTTGTATCCATTGTTGTCGGTGAGTGTCGCATTGTCCATCACCTGAAGAAGGATATTCACCAAATCGGGATGCGCTTTTTCGATTTCATCAAGGAGTAATACCGTATACGGATGCTTACGAATGCACTCAGTGAGTAATCCCCCCTGCTCAAAGCCTACGTATCCAGCAGGTGCACCGATAAGACGGCTAAGGGCGTGTTTTTCCATATACTCGGACATATCAAACCGTTCGAAATGAATCCCCATCGACTCAGAAAGAGATTTGGCAAGCTCTGTTTTCCCTACCCCAGTAGGACCTGAAAACAAGAACGACGCAATAGGTTTATGCGGCGCACTTAATCCTGCAAAAGAGCGTTTGATGGCACGAACAACTTTTTCAACGGCGCTATCTTGTCCAATAACAAGAGATTTTAACTCCTCTTCTAACCCTGAGAGTTTTTCGCGATCATCACCGCTGATTTTAGAGAGAGGAACCCCCGTCATTTTCGCAATAATACTCTCTATATCATTTGGCGTAACGGTGGTACGCTTATGGTGGTGAAGATGAAAGGATGCCCCCGCTTCGTCGATAAGATCAATCGCCACATCGGGTAAAAATCGATCCGTAATAAATTTTTTGGAGAGTTCGACGGCACTGCGCAACGTTTTATCGGTGTATTTGACTCCATGATGTTTCTCATACCGCTCTCGTAACCCTTTGAGGATTAAAAAACTCTCCTCTTGGGAGGGTTCCCCCACGTCAATACGAGCAAAACGACGGCTTAACGCTCTGTCTGTTTCAAATACCGTCCGATATTCGGCGTGCGTTGTTGCCCCCATACATTTGAGGCTCCCCGAAGCTAAAGCGGGTTTGAGCTGATTGGAAGCATCCATACTTCCGCCCCCTACCGCACCTGCCCCCACGATGGTATGGATTTCATCGATAAATAAAATCGCATTGGGGTGAGCTTGCACTTCATCGATCACCGCTTTGAGCCGTTTTTCAAAATCACCACGATATTTCGTCCCTGCCAACATCGCCCCCAAATCAAGGGCAAAAAGTTGCGCATTCTCTAGTAATTTCGGAACATCTCCTGCAACAATCCGCAACGCCAACCCCTCCGCAATCGCTGTTTTACCCACCCCCGGTTCACCGATCAGCAAGGGGTTGTTTTTCTTACGACGACAAAGAGTTTGGATAGCACGCTCGATCTCATTGACTCGTCCGATAACGGGATCAATTGTCCCTTTTTTGGCTTGGTCGATCAGATTGATAGCGTATTTTTCCAATGCCCTCTCAGCCTCTTGACTTTGCGCTGGCGATTCACTATCTTTGTGGGAAATTGCTTCGAGTATATCAACACGGCTAATCCCGTACTCTTCAAGCAACCTGCACGCGTAGGTATGGTGCTCTTCATAAAGGGCTGCAATAAAATCCCCCACATCGGCATGCTGTTTTTGGGCACTTTTGACATGAAGCATCATCCCATCGATAAGACGCAATAAAGCAACCGTCTCAAACGGTTCTTGATTGAGCTCTTGGGGGAGCGGTTCGAGAGAATGGAGCAAATAATTTCCTAGTGCCTCCCGAATAGTCTCTACCTCTGCCCCACATGATTTGAGTATTGCTGCCCCATCCGAAGAGTTAAGAAGGGAGAGCATAACATGCTCAATCGTAAGATACTCGTGACGCTGATGGCGCGCCAAGGCGACCGCTTTTTGGAAAATAGAGTTGAGTTCTGCACTTATCATGACGCCTCCTCCATAATCGCTTTTAACGGA
>CANMHZ010000148.1 GCA_947497635.1 Helicobacteraceae bacterium
AAAAGGAACCCAAATGAGTAACGTTATCATCGTCGAATCGCCCAACAAAATCAAAAAGATCCGTGAGATTACAGGTGCGTCAGTGTACGCAACAGTCGGTCACTTCGCTGATCTTCCCAACAACGAAATGGGGGTTAATATGGAAACCTATGAGCCTCATTTTCTCATCAATCCCGATAAAGCCGATAATGTCGAAAAGATCATTTCAGCGTGTGACGGTCAAAAGGTTTATATTGCTTCGGATGCAGACCGTGAGGGTTACGCAATTGGAATGCAAATCTACGAAAGAATCAAAGACACAGCGGCGGAGTGTTGGCGTTTAGAGCTTCGTGAGATCACTGAAAAGGGTATTGCGGAAGCAATGGCAGTCGCTACGCTTTGGGAAGAGACGAATTTCAAGTTTTATGACGCATTCCTCGGTCGTCGTGTTGTTGATCGACTTTCAGGGTTCATCCTCTCCCCTCAAGCATCCCAAACACTCAAAGGGAAGTTTAGTGTTGGACGTGTTCAGTCTCCAGCAGTTCGTATCATTGTTGATCGTGATCGAGAAATTAAGAATTTCAAGCCAACCCCATTTTTTACGGTATCGGCGAAATTGGCAGGTGCTGAAAAGTTGTTTATAGCTCAATTTGACGGCTATGAGGGGGAAACAAAGTCATTTAAAACGAAAGAGGAAGCTGAGACAGCTATCGAATCAGTACAATTGGCAAAGTATGCGACCGTTGAAAAAGTCGAAAAGAAAGTCGCAACTCGTAGCCCTCGACCGCCGTTTACAACTGTTGATCTTCAAGCCGCCGCGTCAATCTCTTTATCTATCGCTCCCGAAAAAACGATGCAATTAGCGCAAGGGCTATTCGAAGCAGGGCTTATAACCTATCATCGTACCGATACCGTCCGTCTATGCGATGAATTCTTACAAGAGTCAGCAGAGTTCGTCATGAAGACTTTCGGCGCTGAATACGTCCCTGAGAAGCCGAAAAAGCACGTTTCAAAGAACTCTCAAGCAGATGCACATGAAGCAATTCGTCCGACTCATTTACATTCGTTCTCAGAGCTACCAGGGAAAATTGAAGAAGCGAAACTAAGTGCAGATCATGACAAGCTCTATACGTTGATCTTCAAACGTGCCGTTGCTTCAATGATGTCTGATGCAACGTTTGACAGCACATCGTATAAATTCGATATCGGTGGACTACCATTCAAGGCGTCCGGATCAGTTCCAAAATTCGCGGGATGGATGGAGCTTTATAAAGAAGAGACAGAAGATGAGAGTGACGAGAAAGAGCAAACCCTACCGGATTTGTCAGAGGGTGACAATTGCGAGAAGAAATCAATCGACATCGAATCAAAGATGACTAAAGCACCAGGGCGATATACCGAAGCGTCACTCGTTAAACATCTTGAGAAATTGGGAATCGGTAGACCGTCTACCTATGCGTCGATTATAGGGCGTATCAAATCAGCCGGCTACGTCTCTATCGAAAAGAAAAAACTCGTGGCAAGCTCTACAGGGGAGCAACTAATCGACTTTCTCAACAATGATGGGCATTCATGGATCATTGACTATGCAACAACGGCAAATATGGAAGAGTATCTCGACAAAGTAGCTGACGGCATCGATGGGGCAACATGGCAAGCATTCGCGAAATCGACACATGAGAAAATGGGGTTCTTCATCCCAGTTGTGAGAGAAGCACGAGAAAATAAAGCACCGTCGGAAAAACAGATCGCAATGGCTCAATCGATCGCCGAAAAGAAAGGGATCAAGTTACCAGACTCAGCACTTGAGAGCGGTTTTGAGATGAGCAAATGGCTTGAAAAGAATATGAGCAAACCGACAGAGCCGGTGGGGAAATGTAAGTGCGGGGGTGACGTGAAAGAGTGGGATAAGAGCTTTCAATGCAGCGCGTGCAAAGCGACGATCTGGAAAGAATTCTTGGGGAAGAAGATCACGAAAACGCAGGCGGTTAATTTACTTAATGGGAAAACGATTTCTCTTTCAGGGCTCAAGAGTAAAGCAGGGAAAGAGTTTGATGCGAAGGCAGTGTTGAAAGACGGAAAAATTGAGTTGATTTTTGATAAGGGAGGGAAAAAATGAATCTCACCTACACACAAATAATCCACTTGGAAAATGCTCTACAGCTTGCAAAAGAAGTTATCAAAGCAAGAATTGAATCTGAGATTGAACGCAGAGATGGTATTGTAGTTTGTGTTCATGTTACACGCGATGTTCTCCAAGCATCTGTATTTACGGCTGGTAATCTTGAAAAGGGTGAAGAATGGACAATAAGAATAACTTCGGATTCCATTAATGCAGGGACGTTGTGTGATGAAAATGAAATTGAGTATGCCAAATATGTTCAATCAATTTTAATGAAGGCAGAGTTTTTATAAGCTGTCTTTTATTTTGCCTCGGGAGGAACTTCGCCGCCCACATCGCGTTTCTCTTTATGAAGACTTTTTTTCTTCTGGTATATTTAAAACTCTGTATTTATAGAAATATCGTATGGAATTATTGCGTTTCTTTTATAAATTGTTAATATTTTTGCGACAAATTCAAAGTCATAATCTAGCTCAGAAGAAATCTCTTGTGCAGAAATTTCTTTTTTGTATTTTTGGTTTATCATATATTGAACCGTATTTAAAATTGCCCGCTCCAATCTTTTATTCTTAAAATATTCAAAGAGTTGAATTGCAAATATTAAAAAACCAAACCAAAAGGGCCAACTAAATTGCGCCATCGCTAATTCAAACCACATAAATAAAAACCAAAAACCAATGCCAAATAAATTCTTTGTGCTGTGTAAAATTTTTATTTTTGGCACTACTATAATCATAGCAACTGCTATAATTAGACCACCAATTATTCCAATCCAACTACCCATTTTGTAAGTCCCCTAAAATGCAAAAATTTAATATGCGTGTATTATATCATATTGTATCTAAGCCACTATTCTTGTGTAAACTTTCACTATATGATATGTATTGAACCAATTATTAACCATTAATAAACTGTTTTATATCATATAAACAACCGATTACTATTGACATAACTCTTATTTTAAGATACGATTTTTGTATAGTTGAATAACAGTTTATTAACAGTTTAAAAACATATAAGGAACAGATTAAAATGATATTATCAATCATCAATAAAAAAGGCGGTGTTGGCAAAACACCTATCTCTTTTTCTCTTGCAAAAGACCTCGGCTATTACCTACAATCAAATGACAACTCTGTTATCGAATCAATTTACCCTGATATGGCAAAAATCACTGAGCACCCTTCTTTGATAGAAAATTGCATTTATGACTTCGGTGGTTTTGTGGATGCAGGTGTTTTACAGATCATTAAAGAATCGGATGTGGTGATGATTCCGTGCTCAATCGATTACAATTCAATACTTCGTACCGTTGAGACGATTGAAGAGATTCAACCGCATGCGAAAGCCATTGTTGTGATTATCACCAAAGTAGAGAAAGAAGGTGATTTCCAAACGACTAAAGCTGCGATTGCTCAACACTTCGATGAGATTGAATTTTTTGAGTTGCGCTTGTCCAAAGTATTTAAAAATACGATCGAAACCGGACTCTCAATAAGTGAGTTGTACAATGAAACACCACTTTCCAAAAACGCATACAAAACAGTTTATAAACAGTATTTAAACATTTTAAATCTGTTTACGAACGATTAATAAGGGATACGTAATGGCAGAAAAAAAGAGTATAGAAGAAATGATGAAAACAGCAGCAAAGCCTGTTAAGACATTCGAAGAGGCAGATCGTAAACGTGGCGGTCGTCCTAAAAAAGAAGATGGTCATACTAAGAAAAACAAGGTCACAGTTTACCTAGATGATGATGAGCTAGCTATCGTTACGAATGCCGGTAAAGAGATTGGGCTGAGTGTTGGGCTTTATATTAAAGCGTCAGCACTTAAGGCTTCAAAGAATTAATAAACCATTATATAACAGTTAATAAACTGTTTAAAATATATTATAAATGGATTATATCTAAATAATAGATATTATTTAATATCTACAAATTGACATATCCAAAAAAAAGATATACAATGGTTCTCTA
>CANMHZ010000149.1 GCA_947497635.1 Helicobacteraceae bacterium
ATTTATCATAGCCAAATAGCAAAAAAGTTATTAGATTAAAGAGTGTGAATAGGAGAATAAGTGCTTTCATACGCAGAACTGCGGATTAGAATGTATTAGGGCAGTTTTTTGATCTCGAGTTAATTTTTTGATTGCTTTTTCACGCTTTAAAGCAGAAGGCTTATCACCGCAATCCTCATGATAGATTAACACTACAGGACGACGGCTTCGAGTATATTTCGCCCCTTTAGCCGAGGTGTTATGTTCTTTGATACGTCGCTTAAGTTCTGTCGTGATACCAGTGTAGTAGGTATCGTCGCTACATCGAAGAATGTAAATACTATAAGAGGAAATAAGGAGGATATTCATAAGAGAAGTATAGCAGTAGAAGATTAAGGTTGTGACCATAAAGCATAATAAATCATAGTGTTTCAGTCATAGTAGTGCTTAAAACCCCATAAAATAGGGGGTTTGAGGAACACGGCTTATGTGTAGCTACTTTACGCAGAGTTTTTCATATTTTGTTTTGAGGATAAGAAACTCTTTATGAAGAACTTCATACTCTTTCTTATAATCAATAATATCTTCTTCTGACGCTATTTCTATGGAAAGGGAAGGGGATTTGTTTTCAGGGGTGAAGAGGATATAGGTTACCTCTTTCTCCCCTTCTTTTTGAACGACTGTTTTAAGCTCACCATTCATCGTTTTTTTAATAACAGTATGAATACTCAGACGGTTTTGAGCTGCGTATTTTGGAATGCTGACAAGTTCTTCCATAGTATTCTAGTTACTTTTCTTCATGTACTCGGCAACCAAAACAATTTGTGTTCCGTTGATTTTTCCCTCAATAAACTTTGCGTCATCAGTGAGGTGAATATGCTTGACAATGGTTCCACGCTTAGCGGTAAAGCCTGCCCCTTTAACTTCCAAATCTTTGATAAGAGTAACAGTGTCTCCTTGGCTTAGGATTGTTCCATTACTATCACGATGAATGACAGCTCCTTCACTCACATTAGATCCTGATTTTAACATTCCCGCATTTGCCCATGCTTTTGTATCCTCTTCAAGATACATCATATCAACTAAATCGGACTCACCAAGTGCACTTAGAAGACGATATGACATAACTTGAACGGCAGGGATTTCACTCCACATTGTATCATTGAGACAACGCCAATGGGTTGCATCGAGAGTTTGTGGATTAGCGATTTGTGTGCGACATGTTTCACATAAATAGAGGGACTGTTCGGCTGTTTTATCACTTGGGAGTACGTCAAAAGCCTTCAAATCCTCAGTAGCACCACAAAGCTCGCATAGATTGTTGCTTCGTTCTTTTAATGTTTGTTCTATACTCATTGTATTCCTTTTTTTGTTTTAATGTAGCGCAACCACTGCAATAGCATAATCGCCATCATGAGTGATTGACACAGAAGTATTCGTGATATTAAACGCCTGCTGTACCTTTGGGCTCAAAGTGATGAGCGGCGCACCTTTAGATGATTTTGTGAGGCTGATATCGTGAAAATTACATTCCCGACCGATTCCACACCCGAGAGCTTTTGAACACGCCTCTTTTGCAGCCCAAAACCCCGCAGCATTACGATGGTTTTTGACGAGTTTAATCTCTTCAAGATTCAGAAATTTTTTCAATCCTTGATCTCCAAAGCGCTCTATAAAACGCTTCATCCGATCAATTTTAATAAGATCAATACCAATCATTAAAATTTATTGAACCACAAATGAAGTAAAGTAAATATTCTTAATCTTCCCATCTTTAAGTCGTTTGTTGAGATCTGTGATAATACCATCTTTTAATTTTTCTTTCCCCTGTGTGGTAGAAATTTCCTCTAATGATTTAGAGGTTAGCTGACGAATGATGATATCACGAAACACAGGTTTTTTCTCTTCCAACTCAGGGCTAAGTTCTTCTCCCTCCATCTCTAAAGTCATATCAACTTTAAGATAGCGCTTACCACTTTCGGAGAGGAGGTTGACCGTAAATGTCTCAAGAGGGAACATTAATCCTATCTCCGTTCCCCCTTCAGCGGAATGTTCTCCATCCGCCTCAGCACCATGCTCTCCTTCTGCGGCATGAGCTTCTTTAGCCGCTTCTTCTTTGCCATCACCATGTGCTGATGCTTCTTTTTTTGCACCATCAGCTACTTCAGCTTCGCTATTACCTGACATCATAGCGACGACAACACCTCCAATTACCAATATTAGAACCAAAACAACAATGATGATAATTAGTAACATATTCCCCGATTTTTTTTTCTCACCAGCTTCTACTGCTTCTTCTTTTGGTTCTTTTTCTTTATCAGCCATCCATTGCTCCTGTAATAATTAAACTATAATGATTATTGTACCTTTAAACCTTTGAAATTTTATCAGATTTATGTAAACTTAGAGGAGTAAAGAGGGGTTGTGTTTATGATAGAGTTGTTTTTTGGATTTATTGGTCGTCCTTTTTTGGCTATTTTTACGTTAATTGAGCGTTTTGGTGTTTTTATCCTTTTTCAAATAGGCTTATTAAAACTTTATCCAAGGGCGTTTATAAGACCTAAACTTCTTCTGACGCAAATAGATATTATAGGGCTAGGGTGTGTTGGTGTTGTGACCCTTACTGGATTATTTACGGGGATGGTAGAGGCGATTCAGCTTTATGGCGGATTTCATCAGTTTGGAATGGAGACTTTCATTGGGTATACGATTTTTCTTTCTATTACCAAAGAATTGGGCCCTGTTTTTGCCTCTTTGATGTTAATCTCACGTTCGATTAGTGCAATGGCAGCGGAGCTTGGGACAATGCGTGTATCAGAACAAATTGATGCAATTGATATTTTGGGAGTTGACTCTAAAGAATATTTATTGGTTCCTCGGATTTTGGCGACGGTTATCTCCCTTCCCTTACTCGTAATTTGGTTTGATTTCGTTGCTGTTTCATCGGCTTATTTTATTTCAACGAGTGCATTAGGGATCAATCCTATCGCCTATCAAGATACTGTAATGCGTTTAGGTGAGTTTGATGACATTATGACGGGTGTGATTAAAGCAGCGGTATTTGGATGGATTGTGAGTATGATTGGGAGTTATATCGGATTTCATACGAGCGGTGGGGCTCGGGGTGTTGGGCAATCTACTATTTATGCTGTAGTTTATTCTGCGGTAGCCATTTTTATCGCCAACTATTTTCTCTCATCGTTATTTTTATATTTGGATTGGTAACAGCTAAAAGGAGGGAGAGTTACTCTCCCACTTCATTGAGTGGACGGAATTGATACGTATCAGGATCATAATAGTCGATTGCACCTGTTTCAATATCGTAATACCATCCGTGAATAAAGAGTTTTTCTTCATCGGCGAGTTTTTTAACATAAGGGTATGTGAGTAGATTTTCAATTTGTGTAATAATTGAGAGGCGTTCGGTTGCTCGGAGTAAATCTTTTTTATCAGCATTCTCTCCCAATGCAAGTATTGCCATTGATTTCGCTTTTTCTCCTAATGTGAGCCATTTTGTTGTATGGATCATCGAGGAATCACAAGATGTTTTATAGAGTGCTTCAATCGCACCACAATGAGAGTGTCCACATATAATAATTTCTGAGACTTCTAATACTCTTACCGCATATTCGATACCTGCAGCCGTTGAGTGAAAGTCTTCATCAAGCTTATACGGAGCAACAAAATTTCCAACATTACGGACAACGAAAAGATCCCCTGGGGTTGATTGAACGATAAGATCTGGAATGACGCGCGAATCAGAACAACCAACAAAAAGGGTACGCGGATTTTGACCATCTTTGACGAGTTTTAAGAGATGCTCTTCATGTTTCTTGAAATAGGTCTTTTGAAACGTCTCATTCCCTTCGGCAAATTTTTTGAGCCGTTGGATATTTTGATTTAATGGCATTCTTTGATACCTAAAGAGTTTAATATCTTTTCAAAAACAGCTCCCCCTTCTCGATCACAATCATCATGATATTCGATGGTAACCATTCGCTTCTCTCCCACGACAGCTCCCCCGTAAATATTAGCTTCTATTGAACACAAAGGTGTG
>CANMHZ010000150.1 GCA_947497635.1 Helicobacteraceae bacterium
CAAAATTGAACTCTTCTGGTTTTACTGCCATTGTTATTTCCTTTTTATATCTAAATTTTAGACGTTATAATTGGAGCAAAAGCCCCTTTACTTATTCTGGAATTACTTTCCAAAATGGTTTAAGTTTTGCTTTGTACATAAACAAATAGTGAAGAATATGTTTAATCCAGTGACCTGCCAAACCGATTTCACCAAAAGTATAATCCGTATCACGTCCTGTTCCTGGATATTTATCATAATCAGGTACAACAGGATAAACGGTCATTGCAGCAGCTTGTCCATCTAACCACCCTTTACCAGCAGATGCAACACACGCTGCTCCCATTTCTGCCATTGAGGCTTCATGCAAATGTGCTTCTGGCCCTTTTTTGATCAAATCACAAATACTGTGAGCAACCGCTTTACCGATAATACCACTTGGCATACCTGTACGTGGAGGAGTTGGATTAATAACTGTACCATTTGGCGATTTTGCCGGTTTAGAAATGATGTGAGGAGGTGCAAATGCAATCCCTGCCGCAAAAAGGTTTTTATAGGTCGGATTTTGGTACGTTCGAGGCCAATCAGTCGCTTTCCACTCTTCATACGCTTTTGGCGTATAATCAGCATCTACTTTCATAAACCCGTTTGGTGCGAATACAGTATCAGTAATATCGTCACCTGTTTTGTTATAGGCTTTGAGACCAACTCCTGCGAATGGAGGAATCAACATTGAGAAATCAAATGACTCTTCGCCCATTGAACCATCAAGAAGCTCATACGAAACTTTCCCTTTTTCAACTTTATTGACATGCGCACCTGTGATATAGTTAACACCACGTTCTGCAAACAATGACTCAGTGAAGATACGTGAACTAACAACGTAACCACCAACATTCATGTGCAAACCGCCCATTCCGAAATCACCCATGAATGCTTCATTGGAGATCCATTGAATGTCCGCCATATCACGAAGACCCGCTTTACGAATTTCATGCTCAACATTGAAAATATATTCGAACGCTGCACCTTGACACGTACACATACCGTGACCTGTACCGATCAAGATTTTTTGGCGTTGCCCTTTACGCATTTTGTCCATTACTTTTTGAAGCTCATGAGACGCGTGTTCCGCATGATCTGCCGTACAAACAGATACAGTAAACTCACCTAATCCATTAGCATCGCCAAGCCCAGGTGTTGCCCCAAAGTTCAGTTTTGGTCCGGTTGCATTGATAAGATAATCGTATTCGATTTCGTCTGTATGCCCTGCTTTGCCTTGACCTGTGTACTCAATCGTTACAAATGGCTTACTTCTTTTTGAACTTCCCTCGGGATTAAGACTAACAGCCTTAGCTTGTTTATAGGTGATACCCGCTTTTTCATAAACAGGTGCTAAATCGAAGGTAACTTCTTCTTTAGACATTTCACCGACACCAACCCAAATATTGGAAGGTATCCAGTTCCATTTTGAATTAGGGGTAACAACGACCACTTCATGATCTTTACCAAGCCAATCTGCCGCAAATGTTGCAGCTGTATGTCCAGCAACCCCGCCCCCTAGAACTACTAATCTTGCCATTATTTCTCCCTTGAATGTTTTTAACATCTTCCTTAAAAACTTATTATAATCTTAATGTATCATTTTTTTATCACTCTCTCCTTTTATTTAGCGCAATTAAACTAGATTTTATATCCAAAAGAGAAAAGTGTTACTTTTATTCACAGCCCTTCCTTTGAATAAAAGTAACACAGCAAGAGTTGCTCCATACATTATTATTGAAATATTACAAAAAATTATTTGACGGTTTAACTTATAATTATAGTCTCAAGTAATCTTATAGTTAATTTTAGATTATCTTTATAATTTACACGGTATTATTTTTCAAAATCTGTTGGGAGTGTTGAAATCACTTTTAAAAGCAGCCATTTACATAAGGGAATCATCATGAATTTAATCACAAAAGTTGCAGTAGCTACTATTTTGGGAGTCTCCGTATTATCAACTTCTGCATTTGCTGATGCAGAAAAAGGGAAAAAACTCTATCAAAAAAATCTCAAAGAGACGTGTGGAATCACAGGTGGCGTATTTGCTGCTAAGTTTAAACAAGCTGATTGGGACAAAGCGTATAAAGCAGGAACATTGAACAAAAAAATGGAAGAAGCATGTCCTGCTGGAAAAGCCTATTTTGAAAGCGACAAGTTCAAAAAAACGGAAGAGCATATGTACAATTTCGTACACGATTTTGCTAAAGATAGTGGAAATATCCCTTCATGCTAAATGATTGACGAAGCCCTTTGGTTTCGTCTACTTCCTCCCCAATTCTCTCAATGTTATTATTTTAAAAATCAAGGAAGATGGATGAAAAAACGCACCCTCTCATTTATTGCTGCCTCTCTCGTAGCGGGAAACCTACTAGCAGATGAAGCCGCATTGCAAGCGCAAATCACTGCATTAACACAAAAAATTGAGCAGCTTGAAAAAAATCAAGGGACACTTCAAGAAGATCAAACGGCACAAGCGGAAACACTCTCCAAGGTAAATGCTCAAAGTGCAAATGATAATATCAAATGGGATATTGATTTGCGAACGGCGTATCATAATATTGGGTATCAGTATGCTGATGATGCCAAAAATCGCGATGGATCAACGGATACGATACATGCAGGAAAAAAATATTCTAATGATTCGCTCTTTACCAACCGATTGTGGCTGGGGATGGGATCAAAGGTCAATGATGACCTCTTTTTTAATGGGCAAGTCGCTGCAAACTATTACTGGGGTGCGGATACAGCGTATCATCCAACTATGGCACAAGATATGGGGTGGGAAGCTAGTTCCAAACCGCATGATGTCTCTTTGCGTTTGAGACAAGCTTATTTTGTCTATAAGTTTGGTAATGATTGGAGCATTCCTATGGTTGCTAGTGCTGGACGACGCGCGGCAGCTGATGGATTTTTGGCAAACCATCGTGAAGGGACAGCCAAACCTGGATCACCGCTGGCACACATCACCAACGTCGAAGTCGATGGGGCGATGGTGCAGTTCAACCTCGATAAAGTTTTTTTACCCGGATCGTATCTCAAAGTAGTTTACGGACGTTCGTATGATGCAATGAATCAAAGCGTATTCTCTGCTGCTCCATACGCTTCACCGACACCGTACACAGGCGCAACTTTTCCGGGAGATGAGAAAGTCGATTTTCTTGTCCTGCCGATGTCGATCTATAATGACGGGGCAAGTAATCTAATGGCGCAATATGCGATGATTATGAATGCCAAAGGAGATAATCTCGCAGGAACGGGCTATGGAGTTGCTGCTGGAACTGCTCACTATGGTGCACTCTCCTATCAACTTGACGGACTCAATGAAGAAGTTGATTTTCTCAATGATTCAACCATATTTGCAAGTGTTGCTATGACTTCCACTAATCCTAATCACGGCTTTCAAATGTTGGGCTCAATCGAAAATAAAACAGGCTACAGCTTTTGGGCAGGTTGTCTCTTCCCTGATACGATGACAAAAGGGGGACGTTTTGGTCTTGAATACAATTATGGGAGCAAATACTGGACACCCATGACATGGGCTGAAGATTCAATAATCGGATCAAAAATCGCAACACGGGGAAATGTGTATGAGGGGTATTGGAATATCCCTATCGTCGGCAAGAATCTAACGGCGCAAGTACGTTATAGCTACATCGACTACAATTATCGTTCTAGCATTTCCTTTATGGACAATCCTGAATACAAAAATATCGACCATTCTCAAGAATTACGGGCGTTTATACGCTATCAATATTAAGGAATACCTATGTCTAAACTCGAAATTAACGCACTCAATGAGATCAAATCTGGGATGACACGCCGTGAGGCATTACGATTTATGGGTCTCTCGCCCATCGCTGCTGGGGTTTTAGCTTCAGCTGGTACAGGAGCCGCCACGACAGCATCGGCTTCCGATGCCAAAGGGAAAATTGTCATCGTTGGTGGTGGTGCAGGAGCGATTATGGCTATGGCACGGTTACGCGGTGC
>CANMHZ010000151.1 GCA_947497635.1 Helicobacteraceae bacterium
CTGTGAAGCTTCAACATCGAAAAGCTATTTAGACAGCCAATCGTTTTCTACCCTTAGCACGACGAGCATTTAATACTCGACGGCCGTTTTTTGTCGCCATACGTGCACGGAAACCGTGAGTACGTTTACGTGGCGTATTATGCGGTTGGTATGTTCTTTTCATAGCCATTCCCCTTATATATTTTTAGCTTGCAATAATAGCAAAATCTTACTTAAAGTGCTATTAGCCACTATTTAGGCTGATTAAAACAATCTCAAAAGAATCCGATATTGTTACTTATATTCAATTTAGCTAAGGCGTTACTATGACAACCACAACCTCTGTTGATGCTTACCGGTCGCATGACCTCAATATTCAGATGAAAACAAGCTCTGGTGATACACTCTCACTTGATTTTGAAAATTCTCAATCTCTTTCTCTTGCTGAAAAATCATCATCAGGAACAAAAGAACAGTCCTTCTCTTTCTCTTCTCTCCAGGCATTTTCCTTTAAACTCGACAGTAACGGGATTAGCGAACAAGATCAAAAAGAGATCAATTCCTTTATGAAACAGGCTCAACCATTCATCGATAAATTCATGAAGGAACTCGAAGATCAAAATCAAACCTCTCCTATCAATAAAGTCGCTTCGGATGTCACAAAGCTCATCGGAAATTTGAAAAACAGTGATGAGAATGTCAAAAACTATGCCAAAAATAGTGTCGTAGATCTTTTTGATAATGCTGTTAAAAATGTCAAAACCAATGAAACAATGATTGATGAAGCCAAAAAGCTGCTTAAAAAAATCATCGATGGGTTTGATAGCCATTTTGATCCGATATACGCCTAAGGTTTCAAAAAATCTCTCAACATGGGCATTGTTGATTGCCCTTTTGGTAATGTATCAATCCCTAGTTGTATTTTAAGTTTCATATGACAATCACGACATTCTCGTATCACCACATGTTCTGCCACATGTGCCCCCTCGATTTTGGCTATCGGATGACATGCAAAACAATCGCTTCCACAATCACCCATTTTAGCAGGGTCGGCACTGTGACATTTAATACACGTCAACATTGGCTTATGCCGTAAATCCGTATTAATCGTCTTTAGTAATGCAGGGTGACAAGTCATGCAATCACCCGTACAACCCCATCCTACGATTGTCAATCCAATCATGATTACGATCCATCTCATCTTACTCCTTTAGTGCTGCACGCATCCAATCGCCCATTTCAACAGATGGGATAGGACGACTGTAAAAATATCCTTGAATAGCACGACATCCATTTTCGACCAAAAAGTTTTTCTGTTCAATGCTCTCTACCCCCTCAGCAATTACACGCATCCCCATACTTTTTGCCAATGCAATAATAGCGCGGACGATTGCTATATCTTCATTATTATCAGGGATACCACGGACAAAGGATTGATCGATTTTTAGCAAATCAAGAGGGAGTCGTTTGAGATACGATAACGATGAGTAGCCTGTACCAAAATCATCGATTGCCAGTGCTATTCCCATATCATGCAATCGTTGCAAAATACCAATTGCCATTTCAGGATTTTTCATCACCTCCCCCTCCGTCACTTCCAGCTCAATCCACTCCGGCTTACATCCGCTCTCTTCCAACATCCATTGCAACGTCTCGATAAAACTCTCTTGCCATAACTGTTTCATCGCTAAATTCAATGATAAAACTCCTGGATCCAGCCCTTCATTACGCCACTGTACAATTTGATTTAGTGCACTTTTCATTACCAATTGATCAATGGCGACAATCAAACCCGTCTCTTCGGCAATGGGGATAAAAGTAGCAGGTGAGATAAGCCCCATTTGCGGGTGTTGCCATCGGACTAATGCTTCCATCCCGATCATTTTGTCACTTTTACCGTCTATTTGTGGCTGATAATAGACAACAAACTCCTCATTCTCAATCGCCCGACGCAAATTTGATTCCAACAAAACCCTTTCGTACGCACGTGCGGTCAACTCTTCCGTGTAATATTGATAGCTGTTACGCCCCTCTCTTTTGGCTTTGTACATTGCCGAATCGGCATTTCTCAAAAGATTCTGCGCATCCGTTCCATCGAGAGGATAGATACTAATACCGATACTGCTCGTTACATACAACTGATGCTGATCTATTTGAATCACCTGCTGCAATATCTTTAATACTCTGGATGCGATCTCATTGACTCTATCATTACCGTCAATATCCTCGACAATCAACGTAAACTCATCCCCGCCCAAACGGGCGATCGTATCGATCTCCCGTAAATTTTCACTTAATCGCTTAGCAACCTCCATAAGAACCCTATCCCCAATTTCATGCCCTAGTGAATCGTTAATCTCTTTAAAGCGATCAAGATCGATAAACAAAACAGCCAGCATACCCTCTTGCCGTTTTACTTTTTTAATCGCATATTCCAATCGATCTAAGAATAACGTACGATTAGAGAGATGGGTCAACTCATCATGATGTGCTTTATAGTCCAATAACTCTTGCATCTCTTTTCTTTGAGCAATTTCAAATGATAATGCCTTCACATGATTATGGATCGATTCAATCATAGCACTAAAGGCTCGTCCCATTTGTGCGATTTCATCTTCACCCTGAAAAGGGGGGAGAATAATCTCATAATTGTGCTTCGCCACTTCCAATGCTGCTTGTGAGAGAAGGGTTAATCGAGATGTTAGATGACGGACAATCATCCATGCGACAAAACCACCACTGACAATGGCAAGAAAAAGATAGAACAACCCCTTATTGCGAAGTACTTCAATTTGATGATCAGCCCTATACGTCGTGGAAAGCATCCGAATATATCCGACTGTTTTCGTCCCAAGATGGATGGGGAGATTCGTATCAATAATGCCATCATGCCGCTTTTGAACCATCGTAGAACTGCTTTGGTGCAACTCTTTTTGAATTTCTAAACTCCATCGATCGGTAAATATTTGGTTGAAATATGCTGAATTGTTGGAGGAGCGGATACGATAATTCTTATCCATAAGAAAAATCAAATCAATATCCTCAACATTTTTCATCTGATTGACCAGTTCATCCAATGCAGCAATATCGTTATTGACAATTCCAAAAGAGGCATTTGAGGCGATCAATCTGCTTAGCTCCTGAGCTTTTGCAAGTGCCTGATTGTCGATAAACTGTCGTTCTCTTTGGATAAGATCGTATACAAATATCCCCATGAGAACCGCATGCAAAACGATTACACCGATAAAAAGCTGCCATTTAAGCGATATAAAAAATAGTTTTACTCTCTTCATTTTGGCAATCCTAATGTTTTTTCATAACGCTGTAAGAACTCTTTTACGGGGGCGTATGTCCTATCCGATGCTCTCTCAAATCCTTCAAATCCAGTACTTTTAAGAAGATTTTTCCCATTGGCATCTCTATCAAGGGCACAAAGAGACTCGACGATCTTGTGAACGGTTGAGGCATTTAGATTTGAGCGGACAACCAAACCGTTGTTAACTAAGATAGGGGTCTTCCAAATCACCTCCATCTGTGCCGCTTTATCAGGATTTTCTTGTTGCCATGTTCTCCAAGGGCTTGGCCATGTTGCTGCCGCAATGGTATCACCACTATAGGCATTCATAATCGAGGAGTACTGTGAACCAACATAGCGAGGATATGAATCTCTGTCTACATTTAACCCTCTCTCATATAAAAACCATTTGGGCATCATCGTTGCTGCCAATGCAGTGGATGCCGGAAAACTGATCGCTTTTGCGCGCAACTGTTCGACAAAACGGATATGACTCTCTTTACGTGCAACAATAATTCCCCGAAATTCGCTGTCGGGTTTCACCTTCGCGACAATGCGATACCCATGCTCGAGTGCTTTTAACGTTTGGTAAGGGTTAGGAAGTGCTATGTCGAAATGACCGCTATAAAGTTTGCGCTCATAATCGGCATAATTCAAAGAGGTTTCAAGACGAAAATGAGCCCCTTTTACATTTTCTTCAAGATAATGAACAATCGGTTCGTAGGCAAGA
>CANMHZ010000152.1 GCA_947497635.1 Helicobacteraceae bacterium
GTTTTTTTTCAATTTCACTCACGACTTGACGCATTTTCAACAATGAATCGGGGTTGAGGGAGATCGAATCAATCCCCTCTTCCACCAAAAAGCGGGTGATTTCAGGGTAATCAGAGGGGGCTTGACCGCAGATACCGATATATTTTCCCCTCTCTTTGCATGAGCGTATCGCCATCGAGAGCATCCGCGTCACCGCTTCGTTACGTTCATCAAAAACAGCTGAGACCAAGGTGCTGTCACGATCAACCCCCAACGTAAGCTGAGTGAGGTCATTTGAGCCGATACTGTACCCATCGAATATTTCTAAAAATTGATCGGCAAGGATCACATTCGAAGGGATTTCACACATGGCATAGATTTCTAAGGCATTTTTGCCTTGTACTAATCCTGCTTCATTCATCACCGCTATTGCTTTACGTCCCTCATCAGGTGTACGGACGAAGGGGAGCATCACTTTGACATTATCCAAGCCCATTTCATCCCGTACACGCTTCAGTGCTTCACACTCCCACTCGTAAGCCTCTTTATACTGTGGCGAATAATAGCGACTTGCACCTCGAAATCCAATCATCGGATTCTCTTCATCACTCTCATACGCATTTCCACCGACCATGAATTTATACTCATTGGTTTTAAAATCACTGGTGCGGACAATGACGGGTTTGGGATAAAATGCAGCGGCAATCATCCCAACCCCCTCGGAGATCTTATCAATAAAAAACTTTTTGGGATCATCATATCCCTTCATCGCTTTGCGTACAGCCTTATACTCTTCAATCTCTTTACCGTGATAGAGTTCCACTAGTGCCATCGGATGAGCATTGACGTAGTGGGTGATGATAAACTCCATCCGTGCTAATCCAACACCGTCATTGGGAAGTTTTGCCACTTTAAAGGCACTATCGGGGTTACCGACATTCATATAAAGCTTCGTACGTGTTGGGGTAAGATTGCCTAAATCGATACGGCTGATTTCATATTCTAGTAACCCCTCGTAAATCTGTCCACTCTCCCCTTGGGCACAACTCACCGTCACCTCATCCCCATCGTGCAGAATCTCGGTAGCATTCACCGTCCCGACAATGGCAGGAACACCAATCTCACGCGCAACAATCGCCGCATGACACGTTCTTCCTCCACGGTTGGTAATAACCGCCGATGCTTTTTTCATAATCGGTTCCCAGTCAGGATCAGTAATATCTGCAACCAGAACATCTCCCTCTACAAATTTCTCACCTTCATGGGGGGAATGGATGATTTTGACCCGACCCGACCCGATTTTCTCCCCTATGGCTTTACCGCTTAGGAGTATTTTGGCTTCAACACCCTCTTTGAGATGATATTGCTCCAACGCGTTATTTGCCATTTTACGACTCTCTACCGTTTCAGGTCGGGCTTGGACGATAAAGAGCTCTCCACTTTGTCCATCTTTTGCCCACTCTATATCCATGGGACGATATTCCCCTGCAAGTGCGGTGTAATGTTCTTCTATGGTGAGCGCATAGCGTGCTAATGTCGCTACCTCTTCATCCGTGATCGAGAAAGCTTCTTGAGCTTCTTGGGTGGTTGAGAGATTGATCGTATGGTGACGTTCATCGTAGCACATCGTGAGGGCTTTGGAACCTAGTTGCCGTTTGAGGATGGAAACCTTCCCCTTTTTGAGTGTCGGTTTAAAGACGTAAAACTCATCAGGATTCACCCTTCCGCCGACGATATTTTCACCTAGTCCCCATATTGAATTAATAAGAATCAGATTTTCCGAACCGTTTTCGGTATCAATGGTAAACATCACCCCACTACTTGCTAGATCACTGCGTACCATTTTTTGCACCCCGACCGAGAGGGCAACGGCAAAATGATCATATCCACGACTGTTACGGTAACTAATCGCACGGTCAGTAAAAAGTGAAGAAAAACAACGCTTGACGTGCTCTATGAGCATTACTTCACCACGAACATTGAGATAGCTCTCTTGTTGTCCTGCGAAGCTCGCATCGGGAAGATCTTCCGCCGTCGCAGAGGA
Source organism: Helicobacteraceae bacterium (assembly GCA_947497635.1). Lineage (GTDB taxonomy): Bacteria > Campylobacterota > Campylobacteria > Campylobacterales > Sulfurimonadaceae > Sulfuricurvum. The sequence continues at coordinate 2,024 of CANMHZ010000152.1, forward strand.
ACGTACCGCTACATCCACCGATCCCATTTTGTACTTTTCTTCCATAACACGGTAACTTTGCGCAATTTCGATTTTTAATGCCTCAGGCATCTCACCCGTGAGCATCAAAGAACGTATTGACTCACCGCAGTGATTGAGTGCTTCAATATTACTCAGATCAACATCGGCAAAGAATTGACGAATTTTGGGCTCGAAATCATTATAGGCAATAAAAGCACGATAGCCATCTGCCGTTACCGCAAACCCCTCAGGAACTTTTACCCCAAGAGATTTGAGTGAGCCTATCATCTCTCCTAATGAAGCATTTTTACCCCCAACTAAAGCAATGTCATTTAATCTAAGTGAATCTAATGGTCGGATATAACGCATAATTTCCCCTTTTTACGTCAAATATCTTGATAATGCCAAAAGTATAGCATAGTGAGATGTGTTATAATAAAAGTAGAGTTTTCAAAAGAAAAAAGTAGCTATATAAGGATTAAAATGCAAGAAGATGAACACAAACCACGGATAAAACCGATTATTGAAGGGGCAGAATCGCTTTCTCTTGGTATTTCGATGGTCGTGGCGGTTTTGATCGGGGTAGCGATAGGATTGGGGCTTAAAAAGCTTACAGGTATAGGTTGGTTGCTATGGGTTGGTGTTGGTATTGGTATTCTTGCAGCGTTTATGAATGTCTATAAAGCGTATAGTAAGCAGTACAAAGAGTTTGAAGAGTTAGCCAAAGATCCCCGTTACAATATGGGGCAAACAATTGGTAAGGATGAGGATGAAGATTAAAAAAGTTCTTTTGGCTCTTATCGCGCTTCAAACTGTTGTTTTTCTTTTATTGTTATTATCAAAAGGGGCTTTTGCCAGCTTTGAAATAGCATTGATCTCAGGAATATTGATTACAAGCGGATCGTTGTACGCCTATCGAAATATGATTCGTAGCCGTGCTAGTATGGCTGATATTGAGGATAACAAAGACATTATTGATACGATGGATGATCCTTACGATTTGTATGATGAAGAGCGTGAGAATGAGATCAGCGATATCAAAGCGATGATAAAGGAGGAAAAGGCACGTCAAAAACAGCATATTGTCGAAAATACGGTCAAAAACAGTTCGGCATGGGTTTCGGCATACCGCTTGATCCCGTACGCTTTTTTGATACTTGGATTTATAGGGCTTCAAAATAATCATTTAATGCAACTACTCCCGTATATGACAGGACTAGCTTTTGGCATTGTTGCGGGCTATTTCACCGCTAAAGAGCTTTTAGTGTAAGGACAAAACACGCCCCATCTTTTTCATTATGCCATGTAAGTGTTCCATTGAAATTCCTTTCGATGATACTTCTTGCTATATGCAGACCCAATCCCGTGCCATTGAACCCTTTGGTCGTAAAATAGGGTTCACTGATTTTGTTCATAATCTCCTCAGGTATTCCACCCCCATTATCACATACGGAAACTATGACACCATCTGGACACTCACTGGTCGTAATTATGATAGTAGGGGAGGGTGTTTTATGGATTATAAGGTTTTCTTTCGCATTATTGATAAGATTTATCAGTACTTGTATTAGTTGGTTTTTATAGAGAGGGAGAACTTTTTTTGTAGTATCTTTTTGTATCAGCGAAATACTGTTATTCTCCAAACTTTTGCCGATAATATCCAAAGTGCTTTTTATAACACTCCCTACGCTGAGGTCCTCTTTAGGCTGATTAGGTTGGAAAAAATTTCTAAAATCATCAATCGTTTCCGACATAAATGTGATGTTATTGGTAATAAGTTCGATTTTTTTGTCAAATTCGGTATCCGTTAAAGCTTTGAGTGCTCGTTTCATTTCGATATTACTGATAGCTAGCCCCATAATATTCAGTGGCTGTCTCCATTGATGGGCTATCATCGAGATCATCTCCCCCATGGCGGCTTGTCGTGATTGTATTAGTAATATCTCTTCATTCGTCCTCAGCTTTTCTTC
>CANMHZ010000153.1 GCA_947497635.1 Helicobacteraceae bacterium
AAAGCCAGTGAAACTACCCCTACCCATCGTAGAAAATTGGTGTGTTTCACCAACTTATCGTTGGTGATGGGCAAAGGCATGGAAACTTCCTTCCAACAATTCAAGCTCTTCACGCGTTCCATGCTCCACAATACGTCCATTCGCAAGAACATACATATAGTCAGCGCGGGTAACGGTGCTCAGACGATGGGCGATGATAATGACGGTTTTTTCGTTTAAAAACGTACGAAGTGCTTCAAACAAGGCACTCTCAGTATGAACATCCAGTGCAGAGGTGGATTCATCGAAGATAACGACTTTGGGATTAGCAAGTACCATACGGGCTATTGAGAGACGCTGGCGTTGACCTCCTGAGAGGCGGATACCGAATTTTCCCACTTGTGTTTCAAGGGCTTGGGGCAAGGTTTGTACAAAATCTTCAAGTTGCGCAATTCGTAATGCTTCAAATATTGTTTCATCGCTGATTTCATCCCCCATCGTTAGATTAAAACGCAAAGTTTCATTGAACATAAGGGGTTGTTGTAAGACGACAAACACTTCATTGCGGATAGAAGCAAATCCGATTTTGTGAACCTCCACCCCGTTATACTCAATCGTCCCTGACGTAGGGGGATAAAATCCGACTAGTAGTTGTGAGAGGGTACTTTTGCCGCTTCCGCTTGCTCCGATGATAGCAACTTTGGCTCCTGCTTTTATGGAGATATTGACCCCTTTGAGGACAGGTTCATTTTCATCATACCCAAACACCAAATCTTTTGTTTCAATAGAGAGGGCAGTGGAGTCACACAGCAAGGTAGGATTCTCAGGGCTTTTGGGCTCCAATGGAAGGGATAGAAGTTCATTGAGCCGTGAAAGGGCATTTTTTGCATTAGCGTAGGCATATTGGAGGGAGAGCAACTCTTGGACAGGGGTCATCATAAACCATAAATACCCAAAAATTCCAAACATCAGCCCAATAGAGAGATCGGAATAAAGAACCATTACCAGTCCCATAGCACGAAAAATCTCAAATCCACTGAGAAAAAGGGTATAAGAATATTTCTCACCAAAGAGTGCTTTGATCCCATATTCGCTGGCACTTTGCTTGAGACGGTGTGATTGGGTGATGGCACTCCCGACAAAACGATCTTCTTTATTACTAGCACGGATTTGTCCGAACAAGTCACACATTTGTGTCAACGTATCCGAGAGTTCACCGATAGTACGATTTTGCTCTTTTTTGAGAAGTCCTACCCGTCCTGAGATTTTCCGTGTTACGATCATAACCATCGGCTGAAAGATCAAAATCAAAATACCAAAGAGGGGATTGATCCAAATGAGCACGACAGCCACTCCGATAAGTGTTGCTACAGAGACGACGAGTTTGGAAAGGGCGCTTCCTATGAACTGTTCAATGGTATCAATATCGGTGATGAGGTGGGTGATAACCTTCCCACTTCCTAGGCGTTCGTACGCGCTCATAGAGACATGCTTGAGATGCTCCAGTGCTTGAACACGAATCGCAAAACTAAGCTCTTGAGAGAGGGTGATAAAAAAACGCTGTGATACAACGCTCAGGAGAAAAAAGAAAAATCGTAATCCAATCGTTACGGCAAGAACAATCCCGATATAGAACAATGGTTCATGCAAAGGGGTCAGCCAATCAATCGTTCGTGTGACAATTCCTCCTTTTTTGAGAAGCACTTCATCGACCATAAGCGGGATCAGCAAAGGAACCGGAATCGAGATCAGCGTCGCGAGGATGGCAATGAGATTTCCCCATAAAAGCTGGCGTTTGTAGCGGAGCATCATCTGAAAAAGGGTTTTAAAAGTAAGCATAGTGCGATTATATCAATTTTTAGCCCAAACACTAAACGAAATTCTGATCACTAAAAGCCGATCCAAAGTCTGAATTAGGCAAAATACACCATCAATGTTTATTAACATCATGAAACAAAGTTGGAGAGTGAGGGGAAGACCGAATGCAAAAATTAAACATACTTATCACAGGCGGTGCTGGATATATAGGTTCGCATACTCTTATTGCGCTGGATGAAGCAGGGTATACTTTTGTGGTGTATGATAACTTATGTAACTCCTCATTAGAAGCTCTCAAGCGTGTTGAAGCGATTATCGGTAAAAGTATACAATTTGAAGAGGGTGATATTCGAGACAAAGTTGCGTTAAAAAAACTATTTGCCTCTTATAGCATAGACTCTGTGATACATTTTGCAGGGTTGAAAGCGGTGGGTGAATCAGTAAATGAGCCTCTCAAATATTATGATAACAACGTAAACGGTACGCTAGTGCTTCTCGACGTTATGAAAGAATATAACTGCAAACAAATTGTCTTTAGCTCATCGGCAACAGTTTATGGCGATCCCCATACGACACCGATTCAAGAAGATTTCCCCCTTAGTGCTACCAATCCATACGGAAGAAGTAAACTTTTTATCGAAGAGATACTAAGAGACGTATATATCAGTGATAATGAATTCAAAATAGTACTTCTACGATATTTCAATCCAGTAGGGGCGCATAAGTCTGGAACCATAGGTGAAGATCCCAATGGGATACCCAACAATCTTATGCCATTTATAGCGCAAACAGCCGTCGGAAAGCGTGACGTTTTAAGTGTGTTTGGTGGAGATTATGATACCGAAGATGGTACAGGTGTGAGAGATTACATCCACGTTGTTGATTTGGCTCAAGGACATGTAAAAGCGCTTCAAAAGATAGCAGATATACACGATGTTCTCACCGTAAACCTTGGAACAGGTAAAGGTTATTCGGTGTTAGAGATGGTAGCAGCCTTTGAAAAAGCATCGGGCAAAAAAGTTCCTTATAAAATAGTGGAGAGACGAGCAGGAGATATAGCAAAATGTTTTGCAGATCCTAGCTATGCACAAGAAACACTTGGTTGGAGTGCCACCCGAACTATTGATGAGATGTGCGAAGATAGTTGGAGATGGCAATCGTCAAATCCTAATGGATATGAAGTATAAAGGAACACTAAATGAAAAGCAATAAAATCAAAAAATGTCTATTCCCCGCGGCAGGTTACGGAACACGATTTCTCCCCGCGACCAAAGCAATCCCAAAAGAGATGCTCCCTGTACTGACGAAGCCTTTGCTTCAGTATGGTGTAGAAGAAGCCATATCAGCTGGTATGAATACAATGGCGATTGTCACAGGTCGTGGTAAACGATCAATCGAAGATCACTTTGATGTGAGTTATGAGTTAGAACATCAAATCAAGGGGACAAGCAAAGAAAAAATGCTTGCCGATATTCGGGATATCATTGATAAGTGCACGTTTTCCTACACGCGACAAGTAGAGATGAAGGGATTGGGACATGCTATCCTCACAGGAGAAACACTCATAGGCGATGAACCTTTTGCCGTTGTATTGGCAGATGATTTGTGTGACAATAATAGCGGTAAATCCGTCCTCACCCAAATGATAGAGATCCATGCCAACTATCCCGATTGCTGTATCGTTGCCATCGAAGAAGTCCCTCAAGAGGATACCAACAAATACGGTGTCATAGCCGGAGAACTTCTTGAGCACAATTTGTACAAAGTATATGACATGGTAGAAAAACCAGATCCCAAAGATGCACCGAGTAACTTAGCGATCATTGGACGGTATATACTCATCCCTGAAATTTTCGAAGTGCTCGAAACAACACCAGCTGGCAAAGGGGGAGAGATTCAGATCACCGATGCTCTTTTGACGTTGGCAAAACAAGGCAAAGTCTTAGCGTACAAGTTCGAGGGGAAACGTTTTGATTGCGGCAGTATCGATGGGTTTGTGGAAGCTACGAATTATTTTTATCAAAAAGCTTAGTAAATGAACAAAACACGAGTTGATGATATGCTTATTGAGATGATAAGCCCGAAAATAAAAGAAATAGAAGAGAAATTTAGTAGCGGTAAAGGGTTGAATCAAGAGGATATCAATACCCTTTTGCTCAAAAGTCAATACAACCATATAAATCA
>CANMHZ010000154.1 GCA_947497635.1 Helicobacteraceae bacterium
CTTATCACCCCTAATGGAAAGTTTGACCGTTATCTAAGAGGGCAAACGAGATTATCTTCAGATGAGATGCAAGGATATGCCCTTTTCAAAACATTGGGGTGCGTCAGTTGCCACAACGGAGTCAATGTAGGAGGAAACTCTTTTCAAAAAATGGGGGCAATCATCCCCATACACCATAATCCAAATATTGATGATCGCTATGCAATAACGAAAAAGGAGTGGGATAAAAATATTTTCAAGGTACCAACCTTACGCAATATTTCACTCACTGCTCCCTATTTTCATGACAGTAGTTCTCGAACTCTTCGCGATGCCGTTAGCAAAATGGGGTACAACAACTTAGGACTCAAACTTTCCAAAAAGGAAATTGATTTATTGGTCACTTTTTTAGATACTCTCACAGGTGAACTCCCCTTGCAAAGAGAACAATTATGAAACTCTCCTACAAACTTTCAGTAGCGTCGCTATTAGGTTTAGGGGCGGTTACCTCCTTATTTCTTTTTAACTCCTTTACTAAAAACTATTTTGCTCAGCGTAATGGCATTTCCTTAGAATTTAAAGCCATTGAAGTTGCGGATAGAAAACTTGATTATCAGATTCTTAATAACTCTTTCTTTCTCTATACCAATCAAGACGATGTGAACCAAAAGATCAAGGAAGTTCAGTACGCTACTAAGACCCTCTATTATAATCCTCATCTACTCGAAGGACATCCAGAAACACGTCACTTATTGCAAAAATATACCGTACTCCTTGATCAAAAAATACAAACTATCTATGAATTCCAAACCTTCAATACTGTTATTAAAAATACATCTACGGCTCTTTTGGTGTTACAACAACACCTTATTGAAGAAAAAAATATCCGTAATCATGATGAACAAAAACTTTTAGAAGAGATTAATCGCATCAGTGGCTCAATATTGCTGGCAAAAAATGGTATGGATGCTAATCTTATGGCATCCCTTCACCTTTCTACCAAAAAGCTCTCTCATAAACATTTTCACGATCCAAAAAATGAAGAATTACTCCAAAGAGCACTGCAGCATTTTGCAGTAATTCAACAATTTTTTCCCCTCTATATCAATGCCTTCAATCAAATTCATAATCCTAAGATTGCTATTACATTGGCAAATTCACAAAAAATGTTTCTCGATGAGTCCAACAATGAACTCGAATTTATTAACTATTTTTCGTATATTTTAGTCATCCTATTTATCCTTACTTTGGCTATTATCATCCACTTTTTATTCCGAACTGAACGAGAAATCCGTCTCGACACACTTACCCATCTCAAAAATCGTAAAGCGTATGAAGAACGGATAAGCAGAAAGAAAAATCTCGCTCTCATTCTGATCAATATCAATAAGTTCAAACACTACAATGATTTTTATGGAATCAAGTCAGGAGATCGTCTTCTTATCGAAACGGCTCACAACATTCGCCATATGAAATTTTCAGGAGTAAATCCAACCTACTACCGCTTAGGGGCAGATGATTTTGGTATTTTATTTGAGCTTTCATCAAATCAAAATCTTGAATCTTTTGCTCAAGAAGTTTTGTCTACATTTTCTCAAATGCCAATTACTATTGATGATGAGATACGCACCCCGTCTATCTCCATTGCCGCATCCGATTCCATGCCTCTTCTTGAAACCGCCGATATGGCACTTAAAAGTAAAAAGCAATCCAATCTTGTTATCTATCACAATGGACTCAACTTACGAAAAATTATTTTGGATAATATGACTAAGGTTCATGAACTCAAAAGTGCTCTCGGAAATAATCGTATTCTCCCCTATTTTCAACCTATCGTAAACCTATCAACCCTGAGCGTAACCAAGCATGAAGTATTAGCACGAATCGTTATGGAAGATGGCTCTGTTAGATCAATTTTTCCCTATCTTCATATTGCAAAAGAATCAAATTTATACCATGCGCTCTCTCGCACCATCATTACCAAAAGTTTTGAAGTAATCGCCCAGAATTCCGGTGATTTTTCTATCAATCTCTCCATTGATGATATTGTGGATGAGGAAACGACAACAATAATTTGCCAAATGTTACGTCAATATGGAACCATTGGTCAACGGATTATTTTTGAGATTTTAGAAAGCGAAGCGATTGAAGATTATGAAAAGCTGACCCAATTTATTACCCTTATGCGCCAATATGGATGCCGAATCGCGATTGACGATTTTGGAAGTGGCTACTCCAACTTTGCTCACATTCTAAATCTATCCGTTGACATCCTCAAAATCGATGGTTCTTTGATCCGTTACCTCGATACCAACGAAAAAGCGATTACCATCGTAGAGACCATTTTAAGTTTTGCTACAAGAGCCGCTATTGAAACTGTTGCTGAATTCGTTCACAATGAAGCCGTCGCAGATATTGTCAAAAGAATTGGGGTTCACAGCGCACAAGGATTTTATTTTTATGAGCCAGCACCAAAGCCTATTGCACCATAATATCACTGTAATGAAAAGTTAAGAAGAGAAATTGAGAAGAAGTGTTAAAAGATTGTCCCCAATAGGGGACAAAAAGAAGTTATCCGCAAGAAGGGACGTTCCCTGAATCATTGCCAAATTCGTGCAAGAAATCATAAAGATCTACCGCTTTTGACTTAAAGCCTTCTGACTTAAATTCTGCTTCTGCTTTTGTTCCTACGTGCGCTTTAATGATATTTTCAGCGCCATTAGCAAACAACGCATCCCATTCACTTTGTGTATGCATAGCAGCACCTTTAGTACCATTACCATGACACGTTTTACACGTTTTCAAATACGCTTTTTGCCCTTTTTTGATATCCGCAGACGCAGATGTGCTCATCATTCCAACAGCAACAACCGCTGCAAGAAAAAGTGAAGTTGATTTCTTCATATTCAATCCTTGTTTTTTATTAATCGGGCATCATAGCTTATAAAGAATAAATGGACGATTAATCAATCCGCTAGTTTCGTTTTTTTATTCTTCGTCAGCAGTTTCTACCACTTCTTTCACTTTATTAGCACGAACTTCCAACCGAATTTTAGCCTGATGCAATTTGCGATATGCTTTGTATTGTGCTTTTTTGAGCTCTTCACCCTCAAGAGCAACTTCCGCACCAATAGCTTCAGGAGTGCATCCACCTTCATTCATCATTATGATTTTAAGCTCTTTCTTCGTCAAATGACGTTTAAGCGATGCGTATAATTCACGCTCATCTTCTTCGATCTCTACTGCATCGCACGCATACAAGCGTGTTAGTGCTTCACGAATTGTTTTTTCTGGGTTGTAACGCAACCATAAAGAGTTTTCTAACATTAAATAAATACCTTCGTAATAATTTGGGTGAGGTCTTTCGTGTCAATAATGACATTCGCCTCTTTTTTCAAAATAGGTTTCGCACAAAAAGCGACTCTAACTCCTGCATACTCAAACATAGAGCGATCATTTGCCCCATCACCAACAGCCATTGTCTCTTCAGGAGTGATCCCAAAAAGTCCTTGTAGCCGTTGCAGCATATCGCCTTTGGAAAAATCAAACATCATATCTCCACCAACAAGTCCTGTGAGCTTCCCCTCTTTTTCATGCAAAACATTGGAGAAATCAGCATCGTATCCAAGGATACTTTTAGCATGAGAAGTAGCCGAACGAAACCCGCCACTAAAACAAACAACTTTAATCCCACGTTCTTTAAGTGCCGCAATCGTTTCGATAGCACCGTTCATATAGGGGAGATTATGACAAATTTTTTCTACTTTTGAAAACTCCAATCCTTTGAGCAAACCAACACGCTGTTGCAATGACTCAAAAAAATCAAGTTCTCCATTCATAGCTCGCTGGGTAATCGCCGATACTTCTTCGCCAATTCCCAAAGACTGAGCAAAAAAATCGATAGTTTCCCCATCCATTAAGGTCGAATCAAAATCAAATACTGCTAACTTAATCAAAACGTGTTTCCTATTTGTTATAATGACGCAATTATA
>CANMHZ010000155.1 GCA_947497635.1 Helicobacteraceae bacterium
TCAGTTCGATTACGTCCGTTTTCCTGATCGTAAGGGGATCAAATTTGCCGTCGAAAATACCCAAGCCAATCGTGTCAAAGCGATTTCAGCGTTTTTGGAAGCCGCTCGTACACATCTAACACCTTACAATGTCTTTGTCTCTGCTGATATTTTTGGATATGTGAGCTGGCATGATGCTGACATTGAGATAGGACAACGAGTCGATGCTCTCGCCCCGTACGTCGATTACCTCTCTCCTATGCTATACCCTAGTGGATTCAATGCAGGTATCCCAGGGTATCGCAATCCTGTTAAAGCTAATTATGAGATCGTTAAGCACTCTCTTGATAAAGCATTGATAAAATCAGCGAACTCTCCGCTAAATTATCGACCTTGGCTCCAGGCATTTAGAGATTATGCGTTCGATCATCGCCTTTATGGAGCGAAAGAGATTCGTGACCAAATACGTGCAAGCGAAGACTTCGGAAGTTGTGGATGGATATTATGGAATCCTCATAATGTTTATACGGAGGCTGGGCTAATAAAGCTATAATTCAAGTTGTTTTTTAAGGGTAACACCCTACAATATTTATAAAAAAAGAGGTACGTATGAATTCAGAAAAAGTTATTTCAGGATTTTTCATTATTTTGGCACTCACCCTAAATTTCGGTTTTGTGTATGGAGATATTAGTCGAATTGAATTTCACAGTGTGTATGAGCTTGTAGCCGCTATTACGATTAATTTCATTGCAACTATTATGAAACTCGGAGATAAAACTCAAACAGGTTCTGTTCTTTTGGCGACTAGTTTTGTCGCTGACTTACAGCTTATTGCGGCGGCTTTGTTTTGGGGCGTGATAAATATGACGAGTGTTATGACTCCTGAGCTCTTTACAACTGTTGTCTCATTGGCTGTTGGTGCAGTTGTTGCAAATGTCATCTCTGTCGCCCTCTTTGTCGGTGAAACACTTCTTCTTAAACGCTAATTATATGAATAACGAATCGTCTATCTGGCTTTTTTTACGGAAGATGAGGAGACCCCTTATCGTCCTAAATTTAGCGCATGCCATCCCTGTTATTTTGTTGACGCTCGTGCCTGGAACGGATGCCAATGGTCATCTATTTCACATGAGTTTTTTTGATGCAATGTACTTTGTTGCTTATACAGCGACCACAATCGGTTTTGGTGAACTTCCGTATACTTTTAGCTATTCACAGCGTATGGTTGTCTTATTTACCATTTATTTGACCGTACCTGCATGGTTTTATGCCCTTGGTTCTTTGGTCGCCCTACTTCAGGAAAAGACATTTATTGCAGCCTTAAAAATGAATGCGTTTCAGCGTAAAGTTGCCAATTTACGACAAGATTTTATTATTATCTGTGGATTTAATCAAGCCAGTAAACTTCTCATTGATAAAGTCAACGCAGATAATCTTTACCGTATCGTGGTGATTGATAAAAATCCTGACAAAATAGAACAGCTCGATATTGAGACCTATATGCCCTCTATCCCCTCTATTACGGCAGATGCTTCTATGACAGGGGTATTAAAGTCCTCTGGAATCCAATTCCCCAATTGTAAATTTATCGTGACGGTGTTCGATGATGATCAGCTCAACTTAAAAGTTGCGGTACGTGCCCGAATACTCAATGAAAAAATCCAAATAGTCTCTCGCTCCAATGTTCGTCATGGAAGTGAAAATCTCTTTAATATTGGAGTTGATCATGTTATTGATGTTTTTGAGATTATTGCACGTCGAATCGATTATGCCCTCAAGTCCCCTTACCTTTTTAATCTTTTAAGTTGGATACAGGGGGGGAATCTTCATGTGAGCAAAACAGATGTTCTCCCTACTGGCAAATATATTGTATGTTCAGGTGGTCGATTTGGCAAAACTATTCAGAATACGTTAATCAAGAACTGTATTGACTATACCTATCTTGATATTAACAAAGATATTCATGAAAAAGTCTCCTCAGACAAAGATTTTTTCCTTGAAGCGGGGATTATGGAAGCGTCGTGTGTTATTGCGGGGACGAAGGACGATGCGATCAATCTCTCAATCATTGCTACTGTACGTGCCCTAAATCCAAATATCTTTGTCATTGTTCGTGAAAATGAGCTGGAAGAGCGAAGCCTTTTCTCCTATTTACGCGTTGATAAAATATTTATCCTTGATCAAATTGCAGCCATTGATGGGTACAACTACATTGACCGTCCCAGTACCTTTAAATTTATTGACGCTATCGCCTCTTTTGATAAAGAAAAACTCGTTGATACACTTGTTTCAATCACAAATAAAGTTAATAAACGACCTCCCCTAATAGAAATGGCGATAGATTCTGCCCATATGTATGCCCTTGTTAGCTTCCTTGAGCATACATCTGTTTCTATTGGTCAGCTATTGAACAACCCCTATCGTGATAATAAAAATCTTAAAATTATTATTTTGGGGATAACAAGAGGTGATGGAGAGTTTCTTTTACTCCCCTGTGATGATACGCCGTTACAAGTAGGGGATCACCTCTTATTTGCATCCACTCGCCCAAGCTTGGAAATATTTAGAACCATCGTTAACCATTACTACGAATTGTACTATGTCATTCATGGCGTGGAAGAGAAACGGTTTCGCCTGCCGTGGTAACGTTTTTTAAATACGAACCCTATCCTCTAGTGCTTTACTAAGGGATAAAATATCGACATTTTCCAAACTCACCCCCGTAGGAACCCCTTGCGCAATACGACTAAATCGGACATCACAATCGCTTAGTTTATCTTCGATATAAAGCATCACCCCTTGATTCGCGATAGAGGGAGTAAGGGCAAAAATAACCTCTTTAATTCCGCTCTTAATAATTGCACTCAAATGAGAAATAGTACTGTCATCAAGGGTATCAAGGACAAAATAACGTCCATCAAAAAGGCGATTCTCCTCGAACATCAAAATCTCTTTGGCATTTTCAACAATACACAGCAACTCATGATTACGGTATTCATCACTGCATATTCCACAAAGCTCGTTCTCAGAGAGCCCACCGCACGAACGACATTTTTTCAAACTGGCAACGGCATTTTCGATAGCATGTGCGAGTTTGAGAGCTCCAAACGTATCGTGCATTACCAAATGGTACGCCAATCTCGTCGCTGACTTTTGCCCAATAGTGGGGAGTTGTTGTAGTGCTTCGATAAGACGATTAAATTTTTCTAGGGAACGTTTCATTTTTTAAACCATATATTCATTCAGTTATCACATTTGAAACTAAACTTTTTAAACAATATTCATTAAACCATGCAGGTATTTTATCTGTTTTGATTTCAATCTCTTTTGCATCGGTAATTTCCGCAATCCACGTTCTTGAATGATTTGAATTATCAAATATATATGCTCTATTTGAATATTTTATAGCTTTGCTTAGATTTTCCATTGAACGATAATATCTGCTTATAATTTTTCCCTCGGGTACATTATGCCCCCCAAAACAAACTCTATTTTTGACTCTTGATATATTGATAATCGGGTCACTTGTGGCAACAAAATAAAGATACGTTCTGTAACCAAGCTTTTGCGCCAATTCTAGTAGTTCTATCTTATCATACGAACTCATCACCGTCTCAAATGTAAATGATTTTCGACTTTCAAGGAGTTTTTTTCGAATAAAATCAGCACACACAGAGGCGAAATAAGAGTTTACAGGCACGTCAAAGAAGTCTAACTTATTTTCGTTAACGCGTAAAAATTCAGTATCATCAAGCATATCTGCATTTTTTAAAAGGGTAGAACTCCTAAAAAACGCTAAAACTTCTTCTTCATTCGTAGAGATTTCGTAATGAGTAAAATCTAAATAATCAAATTTTTTAATCTCTTTTTCTATCTCATCCGGATTAATATAGATTCCCAAAAGCTCGCTGTTGATTACCTCTTTGATAGTACTTTTACCGCTTCCATTT
>CANMHZ010000156.1 GCA_947497635.1 Helicobacteraceae bacterium
TGTAATGATCCTAGTGCTTATAAGAATTGAAAAAAACAGTCGCCCTGCTAATGCAGAAGATGAAACTTTTGAAGGTTCCGATAAAAAAATCTTTTTGTCAATTATCGGTACCACCATTCTAATAGCTATGGCTTCTGGCTGGATATATACGCATGGACTTTCTGGAGACAATGAATTCGATGCAGTTGATGAAGCAACGAAGAGTATGCCCTCTGTAAATACGGCAACTGAGGAAGTGGCACCTGCTGTGGAAGAGATAGTCACACCTGTCGCTGAAGCTATGCCAGCTGACGCAGAAGCTGTAGATGCTGCTCCTGCAGCGGAAGTTGCACCACCTGCTGAATATGATAATCAAGAGGCTGAGCCAGCTCAATAATAAGTGGCCTGAAGGTTTATTTGAAGAGTTTAATTATTTTCCGAGTCATCAAGGTCATACCAATTCTTTTTACTTTCTGTCTTTAAATTGACGTTGTCGGCGTTATCTAATAACTTGCGAATCACTTGTAAATTTTCTATTGTTATATTTACAGGCTGAGGCTTGGATTTATTGATATCAATATGAGCTGATTTTGAACTTGCATTGAATTTAATAGGCTCTATGGGAATCCATTTTACATCAGCATATGCGTTTACAGCTACAGATAAAATGAATATGATAGCTACTGTTCTTCTCATCTCAATGAGTTTGAGTGTTGTTTAAAAATTTCATCATCTATTATCCTAAATATCTATTGGCTTTTAATTACGAATCAAATAAACCTGCCGTCGTACTGACAAATTTTAACGATAAATTGTCAACGGTACTATTTAAACCGTATCCCATTTGCTTATACCCCTTAAATCGTTTTGTGAAACTGCTTTGGAGGAGCGGCACTTGATTGTCGATAAAATCAATTGCTAAACACTCTTGCCCTTGACGCCCAATTCGTCCGAGATATTGAACCATCCGTTCATGATAGGAAATTGGCATCGTAAACACAATTGTATCCAAATGACCGATATCAATCCCCTCTCCAATATAGCTACTGGTTGAAAGTATAATCGAGGCATCAGCAGTTTGAGCAAACTGTTCGCGTTTCATCTTCGTTCCCATAGCACCATAGAGAAGTAGCGCATCAATGTTTTCTGCTTTGAGACGGTGCCATAAATGATTGAGATGCTCGATACGCTCGCTTAGTACCAGTACTTTGCGGTGTTTAAGCGACTTAATCTCATTTACAATCAATTTATTTCTCTCATGGTCTTCGCTTAACTCGCCTAGAATCATCGAGAAATGATTGAGTAAAGTCTCATATTGGGTCGGAACCGTTTTGAGGTGATGTCGTTGGGTAGTTGATTTTTTGATCTCATGAACAATCTCACCACATTGAAGCCTCATGATTGCTTCCATCCCGTCTTTGCGTTTAGGGGTAGCACTTAGACCCACTACGTATTTACCTTTGAACCGTTTGAGGGGTATTTCAAACGATACGGCGGGGATATGGTGCGCTTCATCGATAATGATCTGTGAATATTCCTCTATCAGTTGGGGACGGTTCTTGAGAGATTGAAGGGTTGCAATATCTAACGAACCGTTGAGTGACTTTTTCCCTTTTCCTAAAATACCGATAGTTTTACCATCAATAGAAAAGTAGCTCATCAGTCTCTCTTTCCATTGATCGATGAGTGCTGTTTTATTGACAAGAATGAGTGTTTTTACACTGCGCGCCGCAATAATTGCAGAAGCTACCGCCGTCTTTCCAAACCCAGGTGGAGCGATTAGAAGTACATAGTCGTATTGCATAAGGGAATTAAAGACATCAACTTGCTGCGGTCGCAGTTCCAATACTAATGGTGGAGTTGCTGTTTTTTCAAGAAGCCGTTTATCTTGAAACTCCAGTTTGATTTTATATTTCACTCCCAATCGGCGTAGTGGTTCCAGAAGCCCTCTTGGTAAAATAATGTAACGTTCATTGATATCATAGCTAGAGATGATGCGCGGTGTATTGAACGTGGAGAGTCGCTGCTTTTGGCGCATGAAAAACTCAGGGTTATAGAACGATGCCATTCGCTTCAACAGGTTGAGAAACGATTTGCTTAGTCCTTCAAATTCTACGTAAATGGAATCGTGTAAAACTAATTTTAGCCATTTAGGAGGGGAAAGTTTAACCTTTTCAATTTCCCATGGCATGAGTGTTTCTTCCACTCCTAACGATTGGACATACGTTTGAATAAGAGCACTAAGCTGTGAGGGTGTAACTTTAGAAATACTGCTCAAGTAGTGCCATTGATCACCGTAAGGCTGAAGGTTGTCAATATCGACAAATACCGTTTTACCCTCATTTCGAGAACCGTAATGCAGTGGCAAAGCGATTAAGTTGCCCAGTCCATCATAAGGGACATAATCTTGATTGGGGAAAAGACGATCAAAGCTTTTCATGTCTATACCGTCACTGTGATCCATCGCTTTGGTAATAATAAGGTCACCTAAGATCCGTGCGTCGCGTGCTCGGACGTTTTGCGAGAATAAAAACCAGATATGTATACCGTTACCCGATTTGGATATTTCAAATGAAGGAGATAAATTCATTTCTTGACATACTGTATTAATTGCTCGTGCATCATTTAAAAAACTCGATTTATCCAAATCAATAGCAAGGAATGAACAAAAAGATTGATCTTTCACCGCATAAGTACCGATACGGACTTTCCCCTCAAGATGCGATTGGATCACGGCATCGGTTAGTGGAAGATAATCGCTTCCTTGAAAGGTAGCTGTTTTTGGGAAATATCCTTTTTTTAATCCATCACCGCTCACCCAATAGGTGGCATAGACATCCTCTCGACTTACGAAGAGTGACCGGTAGAGGGCGATCTTATCTTCTTTGCTAAGGGCGGAGTGTTTTTCGAGTTCGCGTTTGATCTGTAAAATATGCGCTTCAATGGAGCGTTTTTGGGTTTCAAGAGAATCGAGTGTTCACACGCATGCATTTGGCCAGCGCTACGCATACACACTTGGCCAGTTAAAAAAGTAAAAAATATCCTTGTGTCATTGTAACATAGGTGGCTAAATAAATTATGACCCTGCCAATATTTCTCTCATAGATGGTCCCTTTAATTCAACTTTATGAGCCGTATGGATAAGTCTATCCATCATAGCATCTGCAATAGTTTCATTTCCTAGATAGGCATGCCAATCTTTGATTGGAAGTTGAGCCGTAATGATTATCGAACCATTAAACATTCGATCTTCTATTACTTCAAACAGATCATTGATCTCATCCCCTTTGAGTGGTGTAACTCCGAAATCATCAAGTAGTAATAATTTAAATTTTGAGATTTTTGCGAGTGTTTTCGTATAGCTGCCATCGAGTCTTGCGGTTTTAATCTCTTCAAGCAATGAAGTGACACGGTAGTACTTTGTGTTATGTCCAAGGGTGATGCATCTTCTGG
Source organism: Helicobacteraceae bacterium (assembly GCA_947497635.1). Lineage (GTDB taxonomy): Bacteria > Campylobacterota > Campylobacteria > Campylobacterales > Sulfurimonadaceae > Sulfuricurvum. The sequence continues at coordinate 3,433 of CANMHZ010000156.1, forward strand.
CAAGAGCTTGTCCTAAAAAACTTTTACCTGTTCCTGTTGCACCCGTGATGAGAATATTTTGATTCTTGTTTACGAAGTCACCGTTTGCCAAAGAGAGGATGAGCGACTTATCCAGTTTTCTTTGCGGCAGATATTGTATTTGTTCCAGCGATGCTGTTTTATCTTTGAGGCAAGCCAATGCAAGCATCCTTTTTATACGCTTATCCTGTCTTTGGTTTATCTCTGCTTCAAAGAGATGAAATACTCTCTCCTCAAATGAGAGTGTATTGTATTTGGTATCTTCACATTGAAGCAGCAGTGATTGTTTAAAGCCTCCTAAACTTAGTGTTGTTAATTGGTCTAGTAGTGTTGATGTTGTGATCATTATATTTTTACCTCATTTATTTTATTGGTTATCTGTGCGTAGTACGCACTTCCTCGGATGTTTTCATGTTTATTATCAAAGATATTGTTAACACTTTTTTGAGGATTATGTAGCAGATAGC
>CANMHZ010000157.1 GCA_947497635.1 Helicobacteraceae bacterium
TTTTTTCTGTTTGTACTTCATAAAATATATTCTCCTCAGATTAATTTGAGAAAATCATACATTTATAAAAATAAAATGTAAAGAATGACAAAAAAATGGCTTTAAAATCTATATTATGAGAAGGGGTATAAAGTCATCGGATTTACATACTATCAAAGAGAGTGCGAATATTTTTAATGTTAATGCACTAAAAGAGGATTGGAAAGAGCTATTAGAAGATACGCATATTGACTACATCATTGGGAATCCGCCATTTTTGGGTTCAAAATTGCAATCCAAAGAGCAAAAAGAGGATATGACCCTTGTATTTAATGGAGTCAAAAATGCGGGAGACCTTGATTTCGTATCAGCATGGTATGTCAAAGCGGCTCAACTTGTACAGGGAACTAATGGTAAAGTCGCTCTTGTCTCAACCAATTCGATTACGCAGGGGGAGCAAGTAGGGATTTTATGGCAAGAGCTATTCAATCACTATCATGTGAAAATCCACTTTGCCCATCGTACTTTTAAATGGAACAACGAAGCCAAGCGTAACGCCGCCGTATTTTGTGTCATCATCGGCTTTGCCGCGCATGATACGAAAATCAAACGAATTTTTGAATACGAAACACCTATCTCGGAAGCCCACGAAATCATTGTTCCAAATATCAATCCTTATCTTGTAAGTGGAGATGATTTTTTTATATCATCAAAACGAAAACATATCCAAAACAGTGTTCCTCAGATTCTCTTTGGGAGTATGCCCAATGATGGAGGAAATTTTCTCTTTACGGATGATGAGAAAGAGGAATTTTTAGCAGTAGAGCCAAAAGCCGAAAAATATATAAAGCCTCTTATATCTGCAAAAGAGTATTTAAACGGTAAAAATCGGTGGTGTTTATGGCTCAAAGAATGTCCGCCTAATGAACTATCAGCAATGCCGCACGTACTAGAACGGGTCAATAATGTTAAAAAATTACGAAGCGAAAGCAATCGAGAAGCCACCAAAAAGTTAGCAAAAACACCGATGCTATTTGGAGAAGATAGACAGCCAGATGGTAATTATATTTTTATACCACGTCATTCATCTGAAAATAGAGATTACATACCTATGGATTTTTTTACGAAAGATTATATAGCGGGAGATACTGGACTTGCTATTCCATGCGCTAGATTATTTGACTTTGCTCTTTTAACTTCAAAAATACATAATGATTGGGTGCGGTATGTTTGTGGACGGATAAAAAGTGATTATCGCTACTCAAATGAAATCGTCTATAATAACTTCCCATTCCCGCAAAAAATCACCGACAAACAGCGCGAACAAATCGAAACCTTAGCTCAAACAATCCTCGATGCCCGCACGCAATTCCCCGACAGTTCCCTAGCCGATCTCTATAACCCGCTCACCATGCCGCCGAAACTGCTAAAAGCGCATGAGGCACTCGACAAAGCGGTTGATAAGTTGTATCGTAAAGAAGGGTTTAAAAGTGATACGGAACGGGTGGCGCATTTGTTTGAGATTAATCGGGCGTTGACGAGTTTGGTGGTGGAAGAGAGTGGGAAGAAGAAGAAGGGGAGGAAGTGAGTCAAGATGAACCTGAAAATAAGCCCCGTGAAAAAGTATGCGCTAAACTTGCAAGTGGTGAGCCTATTATCATCCCAAATACAATAAGCAGTAGAAGCACTTTAAAACGATATGCTAAATTAGTATCAATAGGGGATGCAGAACTACATAAACTAGTAGAGTTAGCACAATCATATATTAAAAAAGCACCTAGATTTTATGAATATGAAAAATTTTCAAAAGAGATAAGAGGAGCAATGAGAGAGTTGCTTAAAAATGGTAAGATTAACATAGATGTAGCAAATCAAGAAATGCAACACTTCATTATGTCCATTCTTGCATCATCAGTTGAAGGAGTTTTTTATGAACGCAGAGAACCTTAATAACTTGTATAAAGAGATTGACAAACTTACAATAGAGCTAATAGATAATGCCGCTATAAAAGGAATTTCACTAAGTGACGCAATATCAGAAGCACTATTTGAGCTTTATGTTAAAGAAGATGAGCACGAGATGATATTACTAAAAAGACGAATTGAAATTGCAATATCAGATATTAAAAATGGAACTTTCAAAAGATCATCAAGTAGTATAAATGAGTTAGAGGCAAAAAAAGCCTCCTAACGCACCCCATCCACTACAAAAAATCGACTCACTAATCCATACGTAGTGCTGGGGATTGAAGTTTTTTTCCTAACGCACTTTCCAAATACTTTCCGCATTAATGATTTTTTCATCCCAATCCACTATGATTACGCTAAATCTAGTTTTCTAAGGAACATAATGCGTTTTTTCTGGCTTTCGCTAGTCGCCATCCCCGTTATGGCAACCTCCTATAACGTTACGGAACTTATGAATAATGCTCTCCAAAACGATGCCGCCTTAAAAGCGGATCGTGAAACTATAGAGCAACTTTTTACCCAAAAAGAGGCAACAAAGTTATGGGAAAATCCTGAACTTATGTTTTCCTACGGACGGACAAAACCTGATGGGATCGGTGCTCAAAATGAGTATGGAGTTACCCTTGTACAAGCCATCGAAAAATCGGCTCTCAAAAGTGCAAAACAAAAAATACTGGATGCTAAAATTCTCCAGACAAAAGCGCTCATTGTTCAAAAAGAGAATGAGTTAAAAGGGGAAGTACGTCAAAGAGCTTATCTCTACACAATTGCAGCTCAAATGAGTGACAAAGCAGAAGAGGCACTTGTTCTTGCAAAAACATTCCGCCAAAAAGGGGAAAAACGATTTGCGCAAGGGGCACTTTCCAAAGCCGATCTTCTCAAACTCACTGTCGAAGAGGAAAAAATAGCCCAAGAGGTTCAATCATCACAAATCAAACGCGATAGTGCCAAATATCTTCTTGCCATAAGTGCTCGCTTGAGTTCGTCTGCTGATATTACTCCACTAAAACTTCCAGCCCCAACGGCTGTCGATTTGCCTTCAGAAATGGATAATTTGCCAATGATGGTGTATTACAAAAGTCTCAATGAAGAGTATCGCGCTCAAAAAGAGGTCGCAATCGAATCGGTCATCCCTGGATTTAAAGCAGGGATTGGTGTGGCGCAATTGTATGCTCAGCATTCACTGACGGCTTCACTTTCCATGCCTATTCCGATTTATCATCGCAATGAGTTGCACCTTAAAAATGCTGAAAGTAAAATAAGTGAAAATGCTTTACGAGAACAATCCTACCGCTATGAAATCCAGCAAAAGCTCCTTCGTCAACAAAAAATGCTCACATCCCTTTCGAGCCTTATTGTGTCACAGCAGCATATTATCGATCAAGCGTCCAAAATGGTGTCTCTCTCTCAACGAAGCTATGAAGAGGGATATGGAACCTTGCTTGAGCTTATAGACGCACGTCGTGTTCTTGTAGCACATCAACACGAGATTCTCAATAATCTTGAAATGTACTACGATACCCTTGGGGAGATGCAAAAAACGTTTCCCCCAACTGAGGAAAAATAATGAAAAGACTATTAATCATCCCCCTTGCTGGAGCAATCCTTACTTTATGTGCCAAAGAGATTATCCTCTCCCCTAAACAAATAGGTGAACTTGGTATTGTCACAGAGTCACTTTCGACGACCAAAGCTCTCTCTCAAGCCAATCTACCTGCGTCAGTAGTAATTCCCCCTAAACAACTCTCCATCGCTACTTCCCTGCACGAGGGGGTCGTTCAAAAAGCATTTGTTGGCGTTGGTGATTCGGTCAAAAAAGGACAAACAATTGCAACGGTCGCTTCAACAGAGGGTTTGACGCTTCAGCGTGAGTACCTCCAAGCACTCTCACGCTACGAACGGTTA
>CANMHZ010000158.1 GCA_947497635.1 Helicobacteraceae bacterium
AGGTTAAACTGCATCAAAGCTATAACGCTGAATGAGGGATGTTTGGGTAAAATGACGAAAATAATAATGGATAAAAAATGATTGAATACTATGTTTTAAGTGATGAGACCCAAACAAGTCGTATTGAGGTAGATCTCTCTTTGGTGGAAGATGCCCCTGATTTAGAGCGTTCATGGTTGCTATGGCTCTTTGTAAAAGTTTCTGATCCCCTAGATGCTGAATTTATCACATTTAGAGATGATCTGATACAGACATTGAATACCGAAATAGATGCACAATATGTTGGAACCATTGCGAAAGAAGGGTGGTGTGAACTTTATTTTTATGCTTCATCTTCTAAGAAATTTGAGAACCTTACGTCGGATGTTATGGGACGACACACGAGTTATCCGTATGAACGTGGTTCTTTTAGAGATACGAAATGGGAAATGTACCAAGAGCGTCTTTATCCTGAACCTTTTACCCTTATCACCATACAAAGTCGCCATACGCTTGAAGCATTAGTAGAAGCAGGGGATGATGTGAACCAAGCGCGGGAAGTAGAACATTACTTTTTCTTTCAAACACCAACCGCATTGGAGCGTTTTGGCGCATTAATGGAAAATCACGGGTTTTCCGTCAAAGAAAAAATGAATGATGACGAGAGTGATTATAGCTATGGTGTGACACTGGCTAAAATAGAGCCGATTACGGATGAGCAAGTTGAAGAGACAACCTCAATGTTGTATGAATCAGTTCTTCAAGAACATGGTAATTACGAAGGGTGGAGTACGGTACTGGCGTAATGGCAAGTATCTGGAAAACCAAAGGGGTCATCCCCTACACCATAGCCCTTTTTCTCAATGCGTTCACCGACCTCGGACATAAAATACTCCTTCAAAATACCGTTTTCAAAATCTACGACGATCAAACACAAATTATCTATACCGCCATTCTTAATGCTCTTATTTTGCTCCCGTTTATTCTACTCTTTACCCCCTCTGGTTATATATCACACCGATTCTCAAAAGTTCGTGTTATGCGCTACGGTGCATTTGCCGCGATACTTATTACAGCACTCATTACACTGTGTTATTATCAAGGGTGGTTTTGGTCATCGTTTATGTTGACCCTTCTTTTAGCCGTCCAAGCAGCCCTGTATTCACCGGCTAAGTATGGATATATCAAAGAGTTGGCAGGTGAAAAGGGGATTAGTGGGTTAAATGCCATAGTTCAATCGTTTACGACGGTGGCTATTTTGTCAGGGATTATTCTCTATACGATACTGTTTGAGAATTCTCTTACGAGAACTTATGCGAATGAAGCTGATATTTTACGTCAGATCGCCCCCCTTGGATGGTTATTGGTCGGAGGGAGTATTGTTGAGTTTATGTTGACGCTACGCTTGGTGGATTCAAAAATAGCAGTTTATACAAAATTTAAGATGAAAAAATATTTCACAGGTCGCTATTTCGGTAAAAACTGGCGTTTAATCCGTCGTAAAAAAGAGATTTTTGAATCTATCCTCTTTTTATCCCTCTTTTGGTCGATCTCTCAAGTGATATTGGCGGCGTTTGGAGCGTATGCGAAAAGTACCCTTGGGATACATAATACGATTGTGGTACAAGGGCTTATGGCGCTTGCTGCATTTGGGATAATTTTTGGCGCATGGATTTCTACGCGCATCTCACGCCATTATCTCCACAAAGGGCTTATTGTGGCTGGGGCATTGAAGATGAGTGTTATGCTTATTATTTTGCCACTGACCCATAGTTTACCTCTGATTGGCGTTGTCTTTTTCGGTTTTGGAGTGGGCGGTGCGATGCTCATCGTCTCTCTCAATGCCCTTATCCAAGCCAATACTTCTAATGTCCATTTACCGTTTGTTTTGGCAGGAAACAACTGGGTACAAAATATTTTTATGGTCTGCGCATTAGGATTTACGACACTGTTCGCATACCTTGGACTGGATACGATAATGATATTTTACGCCATGATAGGGGTCTCTATTATTTTAAGCGTTTGGACGATGATCCGCTATAAGGATTATTTTATTTGGTTGCTCTTTGAACGACTCCTTGCCCTTCGTTACAATATCATTCCACTGCACACGCACCATATACCTCGTGAGGGGGCGGTGTTGTTACTTGGGAATCATATTAGCTGGATTGATTGGATTTTGGTTCAGGTGGGCATAGAGAGACGTATTCGCTATCTAATGGAACGCTCCATCTATGAAAAGCCTCTGATTCGTCCGATTATGGAAATCGGAAAAGTGATCCCTATCTCTCCTAATGGTGCAAAAGATGCCTTTAAAAGTGCCAAGGCTCGTCTAAAGAATAACGAAATCGTGGGGTTATTCCCTGAAGGCTCTATAAGCAACGATGGAACGATAGGAAAGATTTATCCCGGATACCAAGTTATCGCGTCAAAAGTGGAGGGGGTAATCATCCCCTTCTACATAGACGGAATCTACGGCTCTCTTTTGTCCCGTTCTAAAACTCGACACGTACCGTCAAAATCGTGGTTTCGTCGCAATGTCCGTATTATTTACGGTGAACCGCTTGCGATGGAATCTGACCCTCAAACGGTGTATAATGCGATTACTGCTTTAAAGGAAAACTATGGCGCTCAATAAACCTAAATATACCCTCTTTAAAAACACCCGTTATGCTCTCAATGGGCTGATCGAAGTGACCCAAAACGAACCTTCATTTCGTCTTCAAATTCTCCTGTTTGTTAGTGGTATGATCCTTGCATGGACGCTTCCTCTTGATTTTGTTCACAGTGCTATTCTTGCCGTGACACTTTTTGTACCTGTTATCGCTGAAATTATCAATAGTTCTATTGAACGAACGGTTGATTTGGTAACATTTGAACATCACGAACTTGCCAAACGGGCAAAAGATGCAGGGGCAGCGCTTGTTTTTATTTCTTTAGCGATGTTGGCATTTGTCTGGGGATTGACCCTTTATGACGCATTTTGTGGGTGATCAACAGAATTGAATTTATAGGTTTTATGCGCTACTTTAACTAAAATATTCTTCTCTGAAAGTTCTTTAAAAAGTTTTATAAGGGTAGGCTTTGAGATGGAAACTTTTTCCATAATATCACTGTACCCCGCAAAAAGTTCATTTCTTTCATTAAGATTCTCCATCATATATTTGATAACCTCAACTTGCTTACTGTCGGTAATCGCGGATATTGTTTTGATTATATGAGAGTTCTTTTCCATCTCTCGGTCTTGGATAAGAATGAGTGCTATATCGTGTAGTGTATTTAGCAACTCTTTTAAGTTTATGGGTTTTACAATATATTTTTCAACTTTTAGGTTGATACCATCCAGTAAATATTGCGTGTCCGTATGTGCCGTCGTTAAGATAGTTGGTATGTTTACATGGTTGTCTTGTTTTAACTTTCTTAGAAAATCTATCCCATTTTCATTTTCCAGCAATATGTCTGAGATTATTATATCAACGCTTTCATTTTCTAATACCTGCATAGCTTCTTGCGAAGTTTTTACACCGAATACATTTTTGACAAAATCTTCCAGTACATCACTTGTTTGTTTTAATAAAGAATCGTCATCTTCTAAATATAATAAGTTAAATTCATGGAGTATATTAAAGTCTCTAGCTGACATTTTTATCACCTTTATTAGTAGGAATTGTGATGCTAAACATGGCGCAATTCTCAGATTCTTGATTGCCAATTTTATAGAAAATATTCTTACAACTAACACTGCCTTGCATGTGTTTTTCGATAATTTGTTTGGACATATAGAGCCCTATCCCTGTTCCCGTATTTTTATATTTTGTAGTGTAGTAGGGGTCAAATATATG
>CANMHZ010000159.1 GCA_947497635.1 Helicobacteraceae bacterium
CCATATACTCTCTTCATTTAGCGATACTTTACGCTCAATAAAACCGCTTTGATGGATATCGTTCCGATAATATTCTTCTAATAATATGTTCATTTAAATCACTCTATTTTCGACTTAATCACAGATAATGGACAAGGATTGTAACGTAAAAAACAGACTATTAGCTATAATCACACCATATTTTTTAAAGGATACTCATGTCATCATTCAGTAACGTCACCGCAGATAAAAAAGCTAATATCTATTTTGAGGGAAAAGTAACCAGTCGTACACTTCATTTTGAAGATGGAAGTATTAGAACATTGGGAATTATGTTGCCAGGGGAATATACATTTAACACAGGTGATAAAGAAATTATGGAGATTATGAGCGGTGAGATGGACGTTCAACTTCCAGCTTCTCAAGAGTGGATTAGTATTACTGGACCTCAAAGTTTCGATGTTCCAGCTAACAGTGCATTTAATCTAAAAGTTAAAACTGTAAGTGATTATTGCTGTAGTTTTGTGAAGTAAGAACCTTATGGTTCCTACTTATAACGGTACGTAATACGCCCTTTATCAAGACTGTACGGAGTAAGTTCGAGTTTAACTGTATCCCCCGGAAGAATCTTGATATAGTGCATACGCATTTTACCAGCGATGTGACACAAGATCACATGCCCATTTGGAAGCTCCACACGAAACGTTGCGTTCGGTAGTGCTTCAACAATCTTTCCATCAACTTCGATGACATCATCTTTTGCCATAAAATTCCTTTATACGATTGATAATATTTCAGCTCTACCGTTGATAATTGCAACCGTATGCTCGTAATGAGAGCTTCTCAGCCCATCTGTACTCACCACATCCCAACCATTGGTTAGAATTTTGGATCCACCCTCTTTTTGACAAATCATCGGTTCCAGACAAAAAACCATTCCATTTTTAATCTTTGGTCCCGATTTGGAATTATCCCCTTCAAGATAGTTAGGGATTTCAGGCTCTTCATGTGGTTTTTTGCCAATACCATGTCCGCAAAAATTGCGTAATGGGACAAAACCACGTGAGAGGATGAATTTTTCCATCTCATGAGAGAGTTCTTTAAATCGCATACGGTCATTGATAATTTCAATGGCATGATAAAGAGTATCTTTCGCACACGCGATCAATGCCTCATCTACCTTTGAAATTTCTCCAATACCAACCGTAATTGCAGCATCTCCAAAATAACCCGATTTTTCACTCCCCACATCAAAGCCGACAACGTCACCTTCTTGCAGTTTATAGTCCGGAGGGATACCATGGATGACAACTTCATTGAGAGAAGTACATACGGCACTTGGGAAGCCGTAGAGCCCTTTAAAAGAAGGTTTAGCATTATGGGAACGGATATAATCCTCCCCCATTGCATCCAGCTCTTTTAAAGAAACACCCACTTTTGCATGAGTTCTCAAGAGTTCCAACGTCCCCGCCACGATTTTATTCGCGACGCGAAGTTTCGATATCTCCTCATGTTTACGTAGTGCAATCGCCATTTTTAAAGACCAACCGCACTAAGGGTTTGGTATTTGCTCGTGTACACTTGCGCTTCAACACGACGCATCGTATCAAGAGCGACTTGTACCACGATAAGAACAGCTGTTCCTCCGAAGAAGAATGGAACACCCATCGCTTTAACAATAACCCATGGCAAGGTTGCAATCAATCCAAGATAAATTGCACCCGTAATGGTCAAGCGACCTGCCGTATCATTCAAAAACGCTTTAGTCGATTCACCAGGGCGAACACCAGGGATAAATCCACCTTGACGTTTTAAATTATCCGCAATATCTTTGGCATTAAACACGATAGACGCATAAAAGAACGCAAAAAATACAACGAATACAAACGTCAGAAAGTTAAAGAAATAGTGATTTGGATTCAGGACATCTGCAATTGCTTGAATTGTAGGATTGGTACTACTTGATAATACCGTCATTGGAAACATCAAAATTGCCGATGCAAAGATAACAGGAATAACACCTGAAAGATTTACTTTGACGGGGATATAGTTCATAACCCGTTTATTTTGATTTTGAAGCATCGTTTTCTTTGCGTAAGTAACAGGAATACGACGTTCACCCAGCTCGACATAGATAATGACCAACACCGTCACAATGACTAAGGCAAGAATAGCAAGAACCGATATAAAACTCATTGCTCCTGTATTCACCATTGTAATCGCTTGAGAAAAGGCACTTGGGATTGCCGAAACAATACCAGAGAATATGATCAAAGAGACCCCATTACCAATACCGCTTTGAGTGATTTGTTCCCCAATCCACATCAACAACATTGTACCTGCCAACATCGAAACAACCGCAAGCAACATAAATGTCGAATGATCTACCAAGATTGCACTTGCCCCATCTTTACCTGTCATACTTTGCAATCCAACACTTACACCAATCGCTTGAACAATCGTAATAACTATCGTTGCATAACGGATAATTTGCATATATTTAACCATACCGTCACGCTCTTTTTTCATTTGAGCTAAGTTAGGGAAAGTGGCTGCTAATAATTCCATAATAATAGAAGCGGTAATGTAAGGCATAATACCAAGGGAGATAATAGAGAGGCGTTCTACGGCATTACCGCTAAACATATTAAAAAGGCCTAAAGCGTCTGCTTGATGTTGATCAAAAAATGAAGCAATAACTGCCGTGTCAACACCCGGTACTGGCACGTATGCCAGTAGACGGAAGATAAAAAGAAAACCGATCGTAATTAAGATCTTGTTTACAAGTTGCTGGTTCATTACTTACCAGTAGTTGTAACGTTTTCGTCTTTGATTTTAGATGCTAAATCTTTGGCTGTTGCACCAACGAGTTTAACTTGTGTAACCGATTTTTTCAAACGGTGTACACTACGGATTGTTTCCATAGTAATCTCTTCAAGTTCAGCGATTACATTTGTTTTTTCAACATTGATAATGGTTGGTTTTACAACACGTGATGTAAATCCAATTTTTGGCAAACGACGAGCAAGAGGTTGTTGTCCACCCTCGAAGTTACGTTTTTCATTGTAACCTCCACGAGCTTTTTGACCCTTGTGCCCTTTACCAGAAGTTTTACCAGTACCACTACCAGCACCACGTCCAAGACGTTTTGTAGGGTGTGTTGACCCTGCAGCAGGTGTTAAATTTTCGAGTGCCATACCTTATCCTTTGATACGTGAAAGTGCATCAACTGTTGCACGAACCACGGTGTTTGGATTGTTTGAACCCAAAGACTTCGTAAGAATGTCTTGGATTCCAGCAAGCTCAAGAACAGGACGAGCAGCGCCGCCGGCGATAACTCCTGTACCTTCAGATGCTGGTTTAAGCAACATACGACTTGCGTTGTATTTTACTTCGATATCGTGAGCAATGGTTGTCCCTTTGATCTTTACAACTGTAAGATTTTTGAACGCCTCATCTACCGCTTTACGGATAGCATCAGGAACCTCTTTCGCTTTACCGACACCGTAACCTACAGTCCCTTTTTTGTTACCAACAACCACAAGTGCGGTAAAACGAAAACGTCGTCCACCTTTTACAACTTTGGTTACACGACCGATATTTACGATCGCTTCTGAAAATTCTTCTCTATTAATAGGATTCATCATTCAGCCCTTAAAACTTGATTTCATTTGCGCGAAGTGCTTCGGCAAATGCTTTTATGACACCGTGGTACAAAAATCCGTTACGATCAAACGTTACTTCATTAATCCCAGCATCTTTTAGGGTTTGAGCAAATACAGCGCCCGCTTTAGAAGCATCTTCCATATTAGCTTTAAGACCCAAAGTTTTTGAGTGTA
>CANMHZ010000160.1 GCA_947497635.1 Helicobacteraceae bacterium
ATATAATTCAGCCAAATCCCGATCTAACATCACTTGAACACCACGAATAGTATAGATTTTTGACTGAATATTATTTGTAATTTGTTCTATTGGTTGGATACTATTTTGATTCATTTAACTGATTACCTTTTTGTTAAGTTCACTAGACATAGATCATATCCTTTAAAATCACTTTGACCGACAATAACTGTTCTTAGTATTGGAATGGGCTACTACTACATATCCTCAATCAAATACCCCTTGTAGTCGATCCTATACGATTTGAATCCCTCTATCAACTTCACGCTTTTGTTTTTGAGAACTTCAAAATCAATTTTCTTAGGATTGAGCTTAACTTCTGCGATCAGCATCGATTTTTCCATCTCATTGAGGGCTACGATGTCAATCTCGTTATCGTTATTACGCTCCCAATAGGTTCCGATAATAGAATAGTTTTGAGAAATTTTTAGTTTTTCAATAAAATATTTCTCCAAAAATCTCCCTGAGTACACGCTAAAATCACGCTCAACGATCGTACGAACATACTCGTAATTTCCTATCTCTATTGCACTTTTATTTTTATAAATAAATCGAAACCAAAAATTGAAAAAATTGTCGCTGATTTCATACTTTTGAGTACGGCTCCCCTCTTTGGCAAACACGGGTTTGATTTTTCGGATCACCGTGTACTCGTTTTCCAGCCGATCCAAATATCCACCGATATTGCGCTCCAAAATTGATTCGATAGCACTGCGCGACGTTTTAGAAGAAGCAATCAACGAAAGAATCGAGAAATACGTCGTGTACTCTTTTCCAAACTCTTCGATCAAAAGATTTTTCCCCTCTTCCAGAAATAAGGAATCTTCATTGAAGATCAAATCAAGCTGTTTTTCTTTGGACAATGCCCCTGCATTAACAAATAATTCGACGTATTTAGCAACTCCGCCCGTAAAAATATAAAAAGATAACAAGATAACAAATCTTCTTTGGTATAGGTAGCGTTATAATCTTCTAAAATCTTTTTGAGTGTATTCACGCGAAAGGGTTGCAAATGTATCTTGGCATCGGCACGACCAAACAGTGGCTCTTTTTTATCCTCAAAGATCTTTTTCATCAATGAATAGATAGATCCACTGAGTATAAGATTCATTTTCGTGGCATCTTTATACTCATCCCAAATGTTTTGCATATCGGAGTAAATGGAAGGGTTGATCTGTAGAAATTCTTGAAATTCATCAATAATGAGGGTAATTGCCCTCTCCTTCGTGAGAATCATCATCGTTTCAAAAAGATCCTTGAATTTTGTAAAACTTCCCAAAATCTTTATAGCGAGCGTGTTTTGAAGCACATTAATAAACTCTTCGCATAACAACGCTTCATTCATTCTCTTTTATACTATTTATTACTGTAATGTATATTACTATAATAGTATTACGTTGTCAATTGGCTTCACTTCCCAACCGTCGTAAAACTAAGCGTCGCTTCTGCTTTTTGTTCCTCTTGCTTTTTGGCTTTGAGTCCTCGGGTTTTTATCACTACCTCTTTTGGCTCGCCGCTTATGACACAATAGCCCTCTTTCATTTTGCATTGGGGAAGTTCTAGTGGGTAAACGGTACTGGCGAAGAGTTGCAGACTCTCATATCCGAAAGGCTCACTCACTTCAAAATGAAGCGGCAGCATTATCGGGCGATTGACATCCGATGCCCCTAGCGTGTAGACAAACCGTTCATTATTACCACCATCTTGAAGCTCTACGAGATAGGAGAATTTCTCTTTATCGTGCAACACATATCCCACCATATAAAGGTATGCTTGATGATTGGATTTCGCGATGAGCTGGACGTCTTGTTTGTTTTTTAACAAAAGGTTTCGACTTCCGAAATCTTTGATACTCAAATCGACTTTGAGGGTACTTGTGAGTTTCTCTTTACCGTGTTCTATCTCTTGATCAAACGTGAGATTATTCGGAGTGGCTCTTAGGTTGGCGTAGGCTTCTTTTTTGAGAAAAAGGGAGGAGGATTTGAGGTTGTTATTGGAGGTATCGAATAGATTGTAGGTGAGAAATATCCCATCGGAAGATACTTCATAATTTCCGATAAGAGAATATTGACTTGAAACAGGGGTTGATGCTTGGTTTAGGGATGCACCGAGAGAGTCTTTGAATACGCTTGCAAAAGGAGTGATTTCATTGGAGCCGTTCGTGGTAGGTGGATAGACGAAGATATTTTTCTCTTTGAAATTCGCCGCCACTATTTTCGAAGCAAGTTCAATAGATGTGATATTTTGACTCAATGCGATCATTTTAGATTGAAGTTCACTTTGTGTTAGGCTCAACGGTTCATCTCTTTTGTACCCCAACATCAACGCCACGATTTCGTGTTTTTGGTACGCATTGGAGAGGGAGAGCATTAGCTCGTAGAGTGCGTATTTTTCTTCCGATGTTTTGGCGGTTATGGTAGTTTTTTGGAGGGTATTACTCTCATCTTTGAGGTCAGTGAGTTTGGAGAGATACAGAGGCAATGCAGTATCACTCTCCAACGAGGCGATCATCATTCCAGCGGGTTTATCATAGTGGTATTTCGCCCCCAAGATGGGAAGTTCCGATTTTATCGTGATAAGTTGCTCCACTTTTTTGTGATAATCAGCACCCTCTGTGACGATATACGAACGGTAATCGCTCGCTACAACGGCTGAAATCGTGTGGGATAAATCATCCAATGCCAATCTTTTGGCATCAGGTTCCAACCCGAAACCCGTGCCATCTATCGTAACACCCAATAACAGTGAACATAAGACAATCGAACTTAAAAATATTTTCTTCACACCAACTTCCTTTTAGCCATATATTTGAGTGATTTTAGCCTACAATCCCTCTCAAAACGTCTATTTAACCTTTTTTGAGTATAATTAGCCTTATTTACTCTCTTTATTAGGTAGGGGCGCAATGTTCGATTATGAAACAGTAAAACCATGGTTCTTTAAACTACAACCCGAAAATGCTCATACCGTAGTGGCTCTTGGGTTACAATGTGTTGGTTATTGCCCACCCTTTTTCAATGGGATGATTAGCAAAAATTTTATCTCCGATCCATCACTGTCCCAAGAGTTGTTTGGGCGGACGTTTCTCAATCCCGTAGGGCTTGCCGCAGGATTTGATAAGAATGCGACGATGGTAGAGGGGACGCTTGCGATGGGATTTGGTTTTACCGAAATCGGTACTCTTACCCCCAAGCCACAAGAGGGGACCCCACGCCCACGCCTTTGGAGACACATCGAAGAGGAGTCTATCCAAAACGCGATGGGATTCAATAACGACGGATTATTTCGCATCAACCACCGTTTGAAAAACATCTACCCTTTTAGTACTCCTATCGGTGTCAACATCGGGAAAAATAAAATGACCTCCGAAGAAAATGCGATCAAAGATTACACAACATTGATCAAAGCATTGCACCCTTACGCTGATTATATGGTTATCAATATCTCTTCCCCCAATACTCCGGGATTACGTGATTTGCAAAACGAAACGTTTATTTCTGAACTTTTCGCCCAAGCCAAAGCCCTCACATCAAAACCGATCTTACTCAAAATTGCTCCTGATATGACCGAAGATCAAGCAGTTGCGCTATGCGTACACGCCGTCGCAAGTGGAGCAGATGGGATCATCGCTACCAACACGACCATTGATTATTCTCTCGTTAGCGAACCTGAAGAGAAAGGGGGATTGAGCGGGGAAGTATTACGTGAACGAAGTTTCTATATTTTCGATGCCATTGCCCGTGAACTCTACGG
>CANMHZ010000161.1 GCA_947497635.1 Helicobacteraceae bacterium
ATTATGTCGAAAAATTATAAAGTTGTTGTACTGAATACAAAAGGGGGCGCAGGTAAGAGTACAACTTGTGCACAAATCATCGTGCCATACTTGTATCAAAAAACAGGTCAAGCTATAACGATCTATGAATTCGATGATGAGAATCAAGGATCTCACGTATCAATAGGAAGCGAAATTTTTACCGCGGTGAGAATTCCAGTAGGACATAGGGATTTACGTGATGAAATCACAGAAATTCTTCTAAACGATAATGTCGCGTGTATCGATGTTGGTGCCAATAAAACAGCCTCTTCTGTTCTTGATGCACTCATGGACAGTGGGATGATCTATCGGGTTGATCTTGTCATTATTCCCCTAATGGATGGTGAAATTGATGCGATGAGCGCGCTAGAAATTTATTGTGCATTAAAAGAGAGTCATTCAAAGCTTAAAATTATTTTTGCTTTGAGCCGAGTGAATACAAGTCGAGATCTTAAGTGTCAGTTTGATCTATTCTTGGGGGACAGTCGTGGATTGTTCCAAAAAGAAGGGGTTCTAGCGTCATTACAGCCTGAAGACCAATGTTATTTCATCGTTCCTGATACGGATGCTATCAAATACAGCCGTTTTTTTGGTTCAAGTGTATGGGAATTGGCTCAAATTGAAAAAGATCCAGACAAAGAGCTAAAAGAAGCTATTCAAAGAAATGCTGATGTAAAAACGATTCGATCTCTAAGTTTTAAGCGTGCTTTGAAGCATGACTGTGAACTGTACGTTGAACAAGCTATTTTACCCGCTTTTGAGATTATTAACAAACGTTTGGAGGAGTAAAAGTGATTAAAATTTTTGTGATTGATGATAGTGCTGTTGTCCGAAGCGCGATTAGTATATTAGTTGAAAAAGAGCCTGATATTACTTTGGTAGGGACAGCACAAGATCCTATCTATGCGATGGAAAAATTCCAACGGATGGGATGGCCTGATGTTATCATTCTTGATATTGAAATGCCTCGTATGGATGGATTGACATTTTTGAAAAAAGTCATGGCTACACGCCCAACACCTGTTATTATTTGTAGCTCTATTGCACAAAAAGGTTCAAAAGCTTCTATAGAAGCTATGAGCTTAGGCGCAGTAGATGTACTCGGAAAACCAGAATTCCAAGTCAAGAATTTTTTTGAAGAAGTACACGAACGATTTGTTCATGCGATTAGAGCAGCAGCAAAAGCAAAACTTAAATCAACCTCTATGACCGCGAAATATCTCTCGACTTTGGAAAATAAAAACTCAGCGGATGTTATCTTACAAAGTACAGCAAAAGCCTCCGCTGGAGCTGCTGCTGATCATTTTATTGCGATAGGTAGCAGTACGGGAGGGGTTCAAACTCTCGAAGCGATCATTACGAAACTTCCTCCAACTATTCCACCCATACTCATAACACAACATATGCCAGCGGGCTTTACGACATCTTTTGCAGAGCGACTTGATCGAATTAGTCAGGTAAATGTTAAAGAGGCAAGTCATGGAGATAAGCTACAAAGAGGGTGTATTTACATTGCTCCAGGAGAATTTCACATGATGGTCAAGCGTACTACATTAGGATTAATACTTGAGATCAAAGACGGTCCTCGCGTGAGCCGTCATAAACCCAGTGTTGATGTACTCTTTCGCTCATGCGCCAACGAAGCACCCAAAAGCTGTACTGCTTTTATCCTAACTGGAATGGGTGATGATGGCGCTCGTGGAATGAAAGAACTTCACGATAAAGGGGCAAAAACATACGCTCAAGAAGAAAGAAGCTGTATTGTGTATGGAATGCCAAAAGAAGCTGTAGCTTTGGGTGGGGTGGATGGAAGTGTTACCCCACTGCAAGTGATTAATATCATTAGAGGGATACGTTAATGGACTTAGGTTATTTTTCGAAAGAAATTGAAGCGTCAAAAGAGTCAATACTTATACGCTTTTTTGAGGACGTGGAAATCCAAAATATGATTCATCGATGTCATATTAACGAAAAGCTTCTTCATTTGCTTGTAGTGAATTCTCAGTATCATTTCCTAAAAGTAATTAACAGAAAAACATTAGCCAATGACTGTTCCTTTATAGGATATTTTCTCGAAAATTTCAAAACAAATGAGTTTTTAATTGAAGATCTTGTTTTGCTTTGTACGCATATTCAAAAAGCAATATACGAAGAAGTTTTTAGCAATTCTATAATTCTTGAATCACTTAGAAAAGATGTAAATGTTGTGAATGCTCTTAAGGGAATTTTTGAGGAGTTTAACAGTATTTTTAATGCGTATTTCAGTGTTGCATTAAAATCATATCATGAAATCTTCATAGCAACCGTTTCTCAGTACAGTAAAGCTATTGATGTAGGCAATATTGTTTCCAAAACCGATTCCAAAGGGTTTATTACCTTTGTAAATGATGAGTTTTGTCGAATATCTGGCTATGAAAGAGGAGAACTACTTGGGAAAGCACATAATATTGTACGTCATCCCAATATGCCGCAGGCAGCTTTCAAAGAGATGTGGTTTACGATAAAAGAAGGCAATATTTGGAAAGGTATTGTCGAAAATAGAGCGAAAAATGGAGAGAGCTATTTTGTAAGTACTACAGTCCTTCCTATCTTAAATAACGATCAAGAAGTAACAGAATATATTAGTATTCGCAATGATATTACCGAAGAAATCAAGCATCAAAAAGAGATCAAAAAGCATCTTGATGTGATAAATCGTCAAAATCAAGAACTTATCTTCAAAAATCGTGCAGCAGCGATGGGTGAAATGATCGGGAATATTGCACATCAATGGCGACAACCTTTGCAGGTCATCGGAATGACACTTCTCGATGCACAGCTTGATTTAGATGAGCTTGAAAGCATTAATGTTAAAAGAGGAAAAGAACTTATACACGCCATTGAATTCCAAGTAGAATATTTGTCAAAAACCATTGATGATTTTAGGAATTTCTTTGATCCCAAAAAAGAGAAGGTAGCTTTTTATCTTGATGAAATAATTCAGTATACTACAGCGCTTGTTCAGCAAAAAATGAAAAAAGAAAATATTGAGATTGTGATTGAACATGCTCATGAGGATGGGTGTATTGGAGACCATAATTGTCTATGGAAAACCAAATTTTATGGATACCCAAGTGAACTTAGTCAAGTTCTTCTTAATCTCTTTTCAAATGCGAAAGATGTTCTTATTGATAGCAATACGAAAGAACCAGTTATTACCATTTCGTGCGTTCCTAATGGAGAGTATGCCTCTGTAAGCGTAGGTGACAACGGAGGAGGAATTCCAAAGAAAGTTATGGAAAAAGTTTTTGATCCCTATTTTACGACAAAACATCAAAAACAGGGAACTGGAATAGGGCTTTATATGTCCCGTATCATCATTGAAGAGCACCATAACGGAGTCTTAGTTGTTGCTAATAATGAACAAGGTGCCGTTTTTACCATAAATTTACCCATTGAAAAAGGAAACATATGACTCTCTTAGAAGTAAAACCATATACAAAAGGTTTACGATTATTAATTGTAGAAGATGATGAACAAATTCGTATGCGTGCTGTTGCTGTTTTTAAAAGGCTGTTTTTAGTTGTGGATGAAGCTACTGATGGAGCTGAGGGACTAATGATATTTCAATCCCATCCTCAAGCGTATGATTTGATTCTTACTGATATTAATATGCCCAATATGGATGGGATACAGATGATTGAGGCAATACGTAAATATGATGCGTTGATCCCTATCGTCGTTCTTTCTGCACACACAGAGTTTGATCG
>CANMHZ010000162.1 GCA_947497635.1 Helicobacteraceae bacterium
GCAATTTATGATCGCTTTATTTATGTCTTAAAAGAGAAATTTCACTTCAAGCACTTTTCCCTTTATGAAGCGGACAAAATAACCAAAACACGAAAACTGATTTATATTACCAATGATGTCAGTTTTTGTCATCCCAATGTTGATCAAAATGCCCTTGAGTGCAGAGCTTATCGGACAAATAGTGATGTCTATTCAACTGATTTTCCAAGTATCTGTCAACATTGCTCCAGCGAAGATAAAGAGTATAGTTGTATCCCTTTTAACATTAATGATGATCTGGGACTTATTCTCTCTTTCTCCGGAAAAGATTTAAAAACGATAGAAACACTTAACGTCTCGCTTCCTAGTATTAAAAACTATTTTGAGGCAGCGAAAGCAGTCATAGAGTCTCGAACCCTGATGGATAAGCTACGAGATTCATCGCTTCGTGATGGGGCAACAGGACTTTATAATCGTCGATTTATGGAAGAGTTTATTGATAAAAGTGCTGAGCAAGCAATACGTTCACATGTATCTTATTCTATTCTCATGATTGATATTGACTATTTTAAAATGGTCAATGATACATACGGGCATGATTCAGGGGATATTGTTATTAAATCACTTAGTGAGATTTTACAATCATGCGTTCGAAAAGCCGACTTACCCATTCGCTACGGCGGAGAAGAATTTCTAATTCTACTGCATAACACAACTCCAGAAGGGGCTTTTCATGTTGCTGAAAAGATACGAACTCAATTTTCTGAAAAGAAATATCAGTTTGGAAGCGAAACAGTACACAAAACACTCAGCATAGGAGTATCCCATTTCCCAAGCGATGCTGACTCTATTTGGAAAGTCATTAAGTTTGCTGACTTAGCACTCTATGAAGCAAAACATACGGGTCGTGATAAAGTGATTGAGTTTGAGATAGCAATGTTTAAAGATGGGAATCAGTTTTAATAATTGAAGTATTGATTTCCGTGCCAAAGCACGGAAGGACGAGACTTAGTGACAGCCGCAACCTGTGCCGCAACTTTCACCACTTGAAGCAGGCTTAGGAGCTGCTGCTGTTGAGCATGCAGATACACCAGGAGCAGTATTAGGTTGAATCGCTTGATTATCCACTCCCCCCTCTTCATTGATTTTCTCGATAGTTACCCAAAGATCTTCAGCCGCTTTCATATAACGTTTTGCCGTCTCAGATGTTGGCGCATAGTAAGTAATCGGTTTACCCTCATCCCCGCCCACGCGAATAGAAGGCTCAATAGGAATCTCAGCAAGAATACACGTATCGAACTGATCCGCCATTGCTTTAGATGTCCCTTTTCCAAAAATATCATATTCAACACCCGTATCAGGCGCGATAAATCCAGACATATTTTCAATAACCCCTGCAATAGGAATATGAAGCTTTTTGAACATATCAAGACTTCGACGTGAATCATCCAATGAGACCATTTGTGGAGTCGTAACCGTAACACCAACGGTCACAGGAACACTTTGCGCCAATGTCAATTGTGCATCACCTGTACCCGGAGGCTTATCAATAACAAGACAATCAAGATCTGACCATAAAATATCACGTAAGAACTGCTCGATTGCTTTCATAATCATTGCACCACGCCAGATGAGCGATTGCCCCTCTTCCATCAATGAACCCATGGACATTACTTCAACACCGTACGCTTTGAGAGGAAGAACTTTATTTCCGACTATTTCAGGTTTTTGACCATCAAGCCCCATCATACGAGGGATATTTGGCCCATAAATATCGGCGTCCAAAAGACCCACTTTTTTCCCTTGCATCGCCAAAGCAACCGCAAGATTGACAGAAGTTGTTGATTTACCAACGCCCCCTTTTCCTGAACTTACCATAATGAAATTTTTCACTTGTGGCGCAATATTTTTACCCTTTGAAGAACTTTCACGAGGCATTTTAGGTGCTTGAATATTAATAATTACGTCATTAAATCCAGCAAGCTTCAACTCATCCGTAGCTTCTGTTGTGATTTGATGCGCTACTTCTGGCGCACTGGAGGTAATATCAACGAGAACGCTAACATTTTTTCCCTCAATTTTAATCTCTTTAACGAATCCGAATGCTACGATATCTTTCGTAAACCCCGGATACGTAACTTTGGATAACGCACCTTTTACTATTTCTTCTGTCATTTTAATTTCTCCTTATCTATTTAAATTTTCTTAGATTTATTTTCTTCTTCTGTAATCCACGCTAATGATTCTGGGTTATCCATAATCTGTTGCGTTATTTTGTAACTGCAAAACTTTGGTCCACACATAGAACAAAACTCCGCATCTTTGAAAACATCTTGTGGTAATGTCTCATCGTGATATTCACGAGCACGCTCTGAATCAAGTGCCAACTCAAACTGTTTGTTCCAATCAAATCGGTAACGAGCATCACTCATTGCATCATCGACATCACGTGCGCCCTTGCGACCACGCGCAATATCAGCAGCATGTGCCGCAATTTTGTAGGCAATAATACCGTTACGAACGTCCTCAGCATTCGGGAGACCCAAATGTTCTTTAGGCGTTACATAACATAGCATAGAAGCTCCATGCCATCCACCGACCGCAGCACCAATAGCAGAGCTGATATGATCATACCCTGCTGCAATATCAGTGACAAGAGGTCCTAGAATATAAAACGGTGCTTCATGGCAATATTCACGTTGGATTTTCATATTGCGTTCGATTTGATTGAGAGGAACGTGTCCTGGTCCTTCGATCATGACCTGAACATTTTTCTCCCACGCACGTAATGTCAATTCTCCCAAAACTTTGAGTTCAGAAAGCTGTGCATCATCAGACGCATCCGCTAAACATCCCGGACGAAGAGAATCTCCAAGTGAAAGAGAAACATCATAACGGGCGCAAATATCCAAAATCTCATCATACGCCGTATAAAAAGGATTTTCACGATGATAGTGCATCATCCATGCCGCCATGAGTGATCCGCCACGACTGACGATTCCCATTTTACGTTTCGCCACTTTTGGCATTGTTGAAAGCAAAAAGCCTGCATGGATGGTAAAATAACTCACCCCTTGCTGTGCTTGACGCTCCAACACTTCCAACATAACCTCAATACTCAAATCTTCGATTTTATTGTTCACATCGTGTAAGATTTGATAAATAGGAACCGTACCAATAGGGATTTTAGAGTTAGCAATAACTGCCCGACGAATCTCGTCTAAATCTCCCCCCGTTGATAGATCCATTGCCGTATCCGCTTTATAATGCTGAGAAACTTGAATTTTTTCAATCTCCCCTTGCACATCCGATGCGATAGCCGAAGAACCGATATTCGCATTAATCTTACAACGTGCCGCAATTCCAATTGCCATAGGTTCTAGGTTCTTGTGATTGATATTCGCAGGAATAATCAAACGCCCACGTGCTACCTCGGAACGAACTAATTCAACATCCAAATCTTCTATTGAAGCAACGTACTTCATCTCTTCTGTAATAATACCTTGCTTGGCATAATACATTTGAGTGCAAACAGTATCATTTTTTCGTTCTTCAACCCATTGTGTTCTCACGTGCTAACTCCTTGTATTTTTCCAAAAGCGTATTGGACTTATAAATAAGACCCCCTAAAAGGGTCGTATCAGTTTGAATGTACCTTAAAAATTTCAAGAATATTTAGGAAAACAATCCCTTATTATTTCGTTAGAATTTATCATAAAGAAGATAAAAAAAAGCTTTTCAAGTGTATAATTTCGTAACACTCTATAAAATATAGGATATAAA
>CANMHZ010000163.1 GCA_947497635.1 Helicobacteraceae bacterium
GCTAACGCTTGGATAATGGCATTATCTCGCACCATTATCGTTGTAATCTTTTCAAAATGAGCCTCTAATGATTTGGTATATGCGAGACTTTTCACATTCTCGTTAAATAGAACTTTTTGGTGCTCGGTTGATAATATGATGAAATCCACTAAGCTCTACTCTAGGTCTTCTTGGCATCGTTTAGCCTTTGGATTTTGATATTGTCGAAATTATACAATATTTAATATTTAACGCCTGACCCGTATGATAATACTTATCATCTATTTTTGGACAAAGATGTACGGTGATTTGGATGTTCGGGTGTAAGAATACAAATTCATTAGAATAGCAAAGTAAAATTTAGTGTATAATTTCTATAAAATATTACGTAAAATTATGAGGTAAATACTATGGTAACGTACGCGTCCAATGAACTCATCGCCTCCTCCGAACTGGTAAAAAAGTTCGGTTCGTACCTCTCTCAGGTAAAAGAGAGTTCGATTTCCAAACTGGCAATTTTGCGAAATAACAAAGTAGAAGCGGTACTCGTCTCCAAAGATGAGTACGAAAAAATGGTCGAAGCCCTAAAAAAAGTTCAAGGTGCCGAAATCCTCCTCTCGATCACGCAGGGGTTGGAGGATGTAAAGCAGGGGAGAGTTTCACCTATCGAATCGCTGTGGGATGAGCTGGATGATTGAGTACGGCGATACGTTTCTCAAAGAAGCGAAACAGCTCAGCAAAAAATTCAAACGTCTTAAAGACGACCTCAAATGCGCCATCGAAGAGATCGAGATCAAACAAGATATCGGCATCTCTTTAGGGTACAATCTCTTCAAAAAAAGAGTGAGAAACTCCTCGATCCCAACGGGCAAAAGCGGCGGTTTTCGAATCATCATCTATCAACAGTTCCAAAACCGTTCGGTTTTGATCTCCATTTACTCCAAAACCGAAAAAGAGAGCATTAACGATCAGGAGCTCATCGAACTGATTAGAACATATATGGAAAATCAATAAAATACGGGTCAGGCGTTAAATATTCACTACTTTTGTACTTTTTGACCACTTGAGAAACACGCGCCCTCAAAATCTCTAAATGATGTGCAACCTGTGCTTGAGTGTACCCATCAGCTAACGCTTGGATAATGGCATTATCTCGCACCATTATCGTTGTAATCTTTTCAAAATGAGCCTCTAATAATTTGGTATATGCGAGACTTTTCACATTCTCGTTAAATAGAACTTTTTGGTGCTCGATCGTTGGCAATGTTATTAAATCTTCTTAGCTCAGAGCTAACCCCATAATCCTCATCACATATGTAAATATCGGATTTATTGACACCTCTGTTGATAATATGATGAAATCCACTAAGCTCTACTCTGGGGCTTCTTGGCATCGTCTAGCCTTTAGATTTTGATATTGTCGAAATTATACAATATTAATATTTAACGCCTGACCCGTATGATTGAAGCCATATATCAACATGCTATAGGATATTTTGATCTACATGGAGAAGACCCCGTTTGTTTTTGAATAAGGGAAGTTATTTTTAGGGGTTTCAGATACAATATCTCGAATTATGTTCATGAGGAATTTGGATTTTTAGAAGAGGATAATCTCAGAGAGTTTCAGCTCAAAGCTGATATAGCCAAACATCTTGAACGGTTCGACACCCTCTGAGGAGTGGTGAAATTATACATCTGGGCAACTTAAATGAATCATAGGCATTTTAAACAAATATTATTGGCGAACAATATTACCCCCACTTCATTAAGCGAAACGAAAACTGCTTTGCAGCTTGTTCGCCAAAAAGAAAAATTCATTCTCGAAGACAGTGCCAAAGCCCTGACTCATAACAAAAAAATTCTGCCCATTGGAAACCATTACACGATTGAGCAATATTTTGAAGAAATCAAAAACATCACTAATCAGTACTATTGGCTTTATATTCAAATTAGCCAGTTTGAGGCATTTTTACGGACATTTATCAATCACCGTATGGTCAATGCGTATGGGACACAATGGCATCTTGATCCCGTTATGGATGATTTGAATGATTTTAAAACTAACGCAATACGCTCACTTCAAAAGCCATCGCAAGCATTAAATAGTATTTCTTTCGGGACACTTGAGCTGGTGTTTTTAAATGGTTCGAGATACGGGACTATTTTTGAGAAATTCATTAAAAAAGAAAAAATACTTGCCAATAATGGCAAACCAAAATACAGTAACAAGGACCAAATTAAAGGGTTGTTCTCCATTATCCGAAATGCAAGAAACGACATTTGCCATCATCGCCGTATCGGTGATAGTATCAAATCCAATTCCAAATATACAAAAAAACGGATGAGTAAATCGGATGTTGTTAATGCCTTGAATGACTTGAAAATACTTTTGGGATACGATGATCGGTTTGATGTTCAATTGATACAGCTTGAATATCGAGATATTCGAATTGGGAAGTAAGTTGGAATTCGCCTTTAAATAAAGCAGTGTATAAAATTATTAGATGGTGCTGGTTTCGATACAGTGAGTAAAAAGGTGGCGATTTGACAAACAAAAAAGAAATAAGGCGAGGGAAGTGTAAAAATTAATAATTTCAATGATAATTTATTAAGAGAAGTGTACCATACACGGTATGCTATCTTGCAAAATCGGACGTCCATGAAAATCAAATACTTTACACTTTTTTTCATCCTTGCCATCACTGGGTATGCAAACACACAAGCTGTGAGCGACGTAAAGAGCGTGGAGGTAAAAACCAACACCCAACTACCTCTTAACACAAAAGTTGAGACGATTCTCACTGATATGAAAAAAGAACTCCAAGCCGAAGATATCATCGCTGTTGTGATGGATTCCAAATCAGGGAATATCCTTTCTATGACAAGCACCAACGGCTTTATTAATTCCAATAGTGAACAACAATCCAACAACGCTATCAATTATACTCATGAACATGGATCGGTTATCAAGCCAATCGTCTTTTCATTACTGCTGGATAAAGGGTTAGTCGCTACAAATGAAATGATAGATGGGCATAATGGAAGCTACAAGTTAGGATCTAAAACAATCGTTGATGCACAAAAATTCAAATCATTAAGCGCTGAGGATGTCATTGTCTACTCCTCCAATATCGGAATGGCTCAGTTAGCACAACGGATGAGTGGTAAAGAGTTTGTAGAAGGTCTGGATAAATTTGGTTTTTCTCATTTTAGCGGTATCGATATTCCTTATGAGCGAAGCGGAAGTATGCCAACCGCTGAACAGTTAGACAATCAGCTCTATAAAGCAATTGTCTCTTATGGCTATGGAGTGAGTTCCAATCCTATGCAGATGGTCAAAGCCTATAATACTTTCAATAACAATGGTCGCATGGTCACTCCAAAAATCAATCAATCCAACAGAACCGAATCGACGCAAGTGATCTCATCCGCCACAGCTAAACGGATGAAACAAATCTTGATCAAAACAGTCAATGACGGTACTGGAAAAATTGCACAAACTTCTGGACTCGAAATAGGTGGTAAAACAGGAACGGTACATATTGCCAAAGATGGGAAATACACGAATGATGGCTTCAACACCTCGTTTGTAGGTTTTGTCAATGATGATAAACAAGCCTATACCAAACCCAAATGAAAAACCTGAATCGCGAAAATCAGAAATAAATGGTAGAATAGCAATAAGATGAAATTTATACTAACAGATGAGCAAAAACAGCAATTAGAGAGACAACACCGAAAAGAGAAGAACGGTAAAGTACGCGAT
>CANMHZ010000164.1 GCA_947497635.1 Helicobacteraceae bacterium
TCATTGGGATCTTCTACGTTTAGGGTATTGGCAATCTCTAAGAGGTCTTCAAGCTTTTTGGTTCGGAGACCTTCAATAGTAAAGCCTTCAACAGGGGTATGGGTACGATTTTTGGAGTTATTTCGAGGAGTAGGGGTTTTTACGTTTTCGCTCATTAGTGAAGAAGCCTTAATGTATGTAAATTTGTGCTGACAGGAGAAAGTTGTAGGTTTTGTTGTGAAAGCATTTATTCGTTTGATGACATTATAATCAATGGGGGATGGGTTGTCAAGTTTGAGAAGAATTTTGAAATACTATAAATGCTGTGATGGTTTTGTGATAGTTTAGGCATAAGATTGCTCAAATCTGAAAGTCTCTGAAATAGTACACAATATATGGAGGTAATAATAATGGCAAAAAGAGTAATAATCGTGGATGATTCTCGCGCAGTAGTGGCTACGGCTGAGATGGCACTGGATGGAATGATTAGCAGTGGAGTGATTGAATTTAAATCCTATTTGAATCCATTGGATTTATTGAGTGCATTGCAATCAGGGAGCGAAAATTTTGATTTACTTATCAGCGATGTTAATATGCCTGAAATGAATGGTTTGGATTTGGCACGTTTGATTAAAGCCGATGCCCGATTTACGACAAAACCCATTATTGTTTTGACAACCGAAAGTTCAGAACAAATGAAAATGATTGGAAAAGAGATCGGAGTCACAGGATGGATGGTCAAACCATTTGGCGAAGAGAAGCTCGTTAAAACTCTCAAAATGGTTTTAGGAGTATAACAATGGAGCAAAACATTGTCCAATCACGAAAGGAACGGTATCTCACTTTTTTCCTAGGAGAGGAACAATACGCAATCCCAATAAATCATATCAAAGAAATTATTGCGATGATGAAAGTGACACAAGTTCCTAAAACTCCCCACTATATGCGCGGTGTTATCAATTTGCGCGGTTCAATCATCCCCGTAGTAAATACGCGTCTTCGTTTTGGAATGGATCTTCAAGAAGAAACGATGCACACGGCTATTATCATCGTCGAAGTGGATAAAGTAAATATTGGATTTATCGTTGATCGTGTTGAAGAGGTTGCTTCTATTGATACGGCGCGATTGAGTGAACCTCCAAAATTTGGAAGTAATATTGATATCGATTTTATTTGTTCTATGGCACAAATTGACGAAAATGTAGTGATGATTTTGGATGTACTCAAGCTTTTTGAAGCAGATGAGTTGGTGAGTTTAGAGCAAATACAGCAAACACAAATGCGTGAGGGAGAATGAGATGAATTGGTTAGAAAATATGGTATTACAAAGCAAATTGGTGCTATTAACGGCGGTTATGATGCTTGCATTGACAATAATGGGGTATATGGGATACAAGGCAACTATCGGTTGGGAATCGGATGTTACCTATATTGGAGACGGTGTCGTCCCTTCTCTCGTCAACTGCGGTACGATGCGCAATGGAGTACAGCTTGTTACCATTCAGATCAATCGTGTTCGTGGATTACGTGGCAATCCACAAGTAAAAGAAAAAATGGCGGACGCATCAGAGCAAATGGAAAAAGGGTTTGAGCGTATTGACAAGGGGATGAAGGGATATTTGGAAGCACCCTCTACTGAAGATGAAAAAGTAGCGTGGGAAAGTTTCGTACTTGAATATGATCAATGGCGTAAGAAAAATGAAGCCTTCAAAACAGAGGTTGTGGATGCTATTGTCAGAAATGATGATCCTGTTCAAATTGAGGAGCTTTTCACTAAAATGACCGCGCATATCGAGAGTAGTTCTAAATTGCAAAAAAGTCTTCAAGAAAAGCTCCAAAAAGTGTATGACATTAATAAGAAAAATATAGTAAATGCTAGTTCTCAGGCAAAAGAGCAATCTTCTTCATACAAACAAATGTTTATATTACTGATCACTATATCTATGCTTCTTGCGGTTGTTTTGTCCACCCTTATCATTCGCTCCATTACCCGCTCTATCACAGCTAGTGTTACTTCTATTCGTGATGGTGCAATGCAGATCACATCAGCATCCGATCAAGTGGCTGCATCATCTTCATCTCTTGCTCAAGGGGCAAGCGAACAAGCGTCAAGCGTCGAAGAGGTGAGCGCAACTTTAGAAGAAAGTACAGCGATTAATACACAAAACACCGATAACGCACGTCAAGCGGATATTTTGGCAAAAAATGCCAATGATTCAGCGCGTGCAGGATTTGAAAAAGGGGAACAGCTTTCTCGTTCCATGCACGCTATTACCGATTCAGCGGCAAAAATATCAGGAATCATACGAACTATTGATCAAATCGCGTTTCAAACCAATCTTTTGGCACTCAATGCAGCCGTAGAAGCGGCGCGTGCAGGTGAACATGGTCTAGGCTTTGCGGTCGTAGCCGATGAAGTGCGTAATCTCGCTCAACGTGCGGCATCTGCTGCAAAAGAGACTTCGGTAATTATTGAAGAGGTTGTGGCTCAGATAAAAGAGGGAAATCAAATCGCCCTCGCAACCCATACTTCATTCCAAGAAATTGTCGAACAGTCTAAAAAAGTGTCTAATCTTATAGGGGAAATTGCTATTGCAGGAAAAGAACAAGCGGAAGGGATGACTCAAATCAATCAAGCTATGGGGCAAGTCGATCAAGTAACCCAGCAAGTTGCTGCAAACTCAGAAGAAGCGGCTGCAGCTGCGGAAGAGCTCAATGCTCAAGCCACCTCGATGATGGAAACCGTACGAGTCCTGGCTCAAATGGTTGGAATGACAACGGATGTTCCAGTATCAAAAGCCAAACCGCTCCGTCATTTAGAAATAAAAGCACCAGTTAATCATCGTAAAACCATCAATATTCCTAAAAATAGAGGCTATTCGACGAAAGCAGATGATATTTTCCCTCTCCATGCCGATGATTTGAAAGAGTTTTAATATCAAGCTATTATACTATTATGAGATTCTTTTGAGACTTTTTCTCTTTATTATATGCGTCAAAGGTGGAAAATAAAGAGAAGAGTGCTGTCCATTAAAATATTTTAGAGCTAAGTCAGGATGTGAGTATGATTAAAAAATTACAGAAGTTTTCCCTTCGATTAACAATATTGTATGTTGAAGACAACGATTCTCTAAGAAAAGAAACAGCGGGGGTATTCAACTCTTTTTTTAAGCGTGTTGATTTAGCTGCCAATGGAAAAGAAGGATTGGAAAAATATAATAATACCCTTTATGACATTGTTATCACGGACATAAATATGCCGGTTATGAATGGAATTGATATGATAGAACGTATTCGGGAAATCAATCCAGAACAAAAAATTATTGCAATTTCAGCACACGATGAAACGGCGATACTTCTTAATATCATTCGTAAAGGAGTGAGCAGTTTTATTCTTAAACCTATCAATCTTAATGATATGTTAAGTGTACTCTATCCTGTTTGTCGAGATGCGGATGCTCAAAATACAAATATTGAACTTTTCGATGCCCTCCAAGCAGAACGGAAAAAACTTAAACAAATGGTCAGAATATTGACCTCGTATTTGCATACCGTTACCATCAAAAATGATCAACTTGGTGAACTCTCTACTCAGATGAATACAGAAGAAAAATCACAACTTTTAGAGGAGTATTTTGCGAACGATGAAGAGCAGGGTGATGAAAAAGTTGTTTTCATTTGGGATGATTGTGAGGAAATGAAAGATTTATTGAGTGAAATTCCCGATGAACTTGCGAACTATACCCAAAACA
>CANMHZ010000165.1 GCA_947497635.1 Helicobacteraceae bacterium
TTCATCATTCGAAAAGACCGAATAGTAACCGCCCCATTTGAGATATTCATCCAGTGTACGTTTGATGGCGATGCGGTGACGGGCAAGCTCCAAACGGGACGTATGAGGGATTTCTTTGTAGGTGAGAAATTCGCTGAAATTGAACGAATCGAGGGTGAGCTTTAGAACCCGTCCGGTCAGCATCGTCGCGTATGATGAAGAGAGTAGCGATGAGTTTGATCCCGTGACGACAAATTTGATGTTTCCGATTTCATAGCGGGATTTGACAAATACTTCCCAGTCCGAAAATATCTGTATTTCGTCTATAAAAACGTAAATACGCTGGCTCATATCAGGTTCGGCGATCTTGAGGTAGTTCTCGTAGATTGTATCGAGATAGGTAGGATCGTTCTTATAGGGGATAAATGAGGGCTTTTCGAGATTGATGAAAAAGATATTTTTCGGATTAGTCGTAGGTAATAGTGAATGGATCATCAGACGTGCCAACGAGCTTTTCCCGACACGACGCGCTCCTAGGATGGCGATCACCTCTCTGGCTTTCATAAAGCGCATTGCGATGGAGAGCTTTTCCCGAGGAACATAATCTGTGTAAGCATCCGGTCTATCCCAATGAGGGTTATCTTCTAAGAGAATAGAATCCATTAATATTTATCCTTTTATGGAATACATTCCAGTATAATAGCATAAATACGCAAATATACCGCAAAATTAACCGTATTTTAATCCTCACCCTTGGACAAACCGATATCCGGCAAAACCCCTTTGAACTTTTGATAGTTCACTTTTACCCCGTCATCAAGATCGATTGCTATTTGCAAAGCGGCGACACGGCTCATATCACCACGGTCAAAATCGAGGGCATCACGCTGTTTAGCTTCGAGCTTCGTGAGGGATTTCCCCGCTTCTTTGGCATCTTTGGCGGATGAGTCGGGGTTGTTACTGACGCTTCTAGTGTGCTCGATGAGTGAATCGATTTTAGTTAGGTATTCGCGTAGGTACATCGTCTGTACTCGCGCCATCGTGTCACTTTGGTAGCGGTGCATATAAATGAGTGCGCTAAACCCTTTTTTCGGGCTTTGAACCATCCAGTAGATAGGACGTTTTTTGTAACGACGGACGTGATCTTTGTAAAACTCGGCTACAAAATATTTGCGTATCTCCATCCCGACAGATTGTTCGATCCAGCGGATATTTTCACCGACGAATTCATCACCAAACGCTACAGCTACAAAATGCTCGAAACGTGCTGCGATATCATCGGAAAATACTTCTTCTTCGAGCACAGGGATGATGTTGTCATCATCGATTTCGAACGACGTATCGGTTGGGATAGCTTGACCCATATTTGCAATCACCAATCCATCGCGATCGAGTGAATAGCGTCCGAACATACATCCGACAGCATAGCTAATGAACTGACGGGCAATTTCATCGGCATTAAACACGAGCTCATCATCGATTATTTTGGATTCGGATTTTAGGATCGTGATGTCCTCGAGAGGGACATTAGGAGTTAGTTCCTCTTCTAATCCATAGATTTCGATAAAGAGGCGATTCAATTCCTCTTCATTTGCGTGAAGCTGTAAAAATTTCTCTCGCCAATAAGCGCAATAGGCATCATAAGTAGTTTGAATTTTATGATTATTAGTTTTGTGGCGAATCAGTTCATTGATATGAAAATCCCAACTTGTTTCACGGCTATCCCATTCTTCGTGGGATATGTCAATAAGAATTTGGTAGATTTCTTCATTAATCTCAATTAAACTTGGAGATATAGGCAATTTTCTTACATCATCAACTTGTAAGTTTAAAGTTGCATTGAATATTTTTGTTAAATATGCGGATATTTTTGTATTTAAAAATAGCAAACATTTTCGTAAATCATCGTAATTATCAAAAAATATACTTGAACCACCTTTATCAAAGGTTGCATAATCTGGTAGTAATCTATAACTTTGTTTTGATGATGTAATTAGTGTCCAAGTTACACCTTCTCTGAATTGTAAATATTCTGGAATTATCCTTGCTGAAGAGTGTGCGCGATAGTTATTTCTTTCTTCTTGAGACCAATCAATGACATATTCAATATTTCCAAACCATTTTCTAAATTCTCCACCTTTGGCATAAAAGCGCCATTTGCCAGCTTTTTCGATTTTTGTATTATTAACTTCAAACCAAAGTCTCAAATACTTATCATTATTAGCTGTAATATTTTGACCTTCTGAAATACTACACTTATATATTTGGTCGTATTTTTCAAAAATATTAATTGTTTGTTGACTCACCCAATACGCAATTGGATTTCCCGGAATTTTAAAAAAATTATCTTGGTTTGCAGTATGACGATTTCGAGGATCGAAGAATCCTGCTTCTTTACTGTCGCTATCTCTGTATTCAGTAAGGCGGATGAATGTTGGCATTAGTTGGCTCCTAATATATTTTGCGAAAGTAATTTTATGAGAAGATTCACGGACTCAATAGGCAATTTAGCTTCAAAACATCCGCCATTGTAGCCGTCTCTAAATTGGAGTGCTACGATATCATCATTCTCATCGGGAATGGAATTTATTTGTCGGTGAGATACGGCATTTCTAAGTCGTTTGAGATAGTTTTTGAAATTGTGCTCTTCTGAACCATTATTAGCATTATTGCAAAACCATTGAGACGGTGGATGATCAACAACAAACGTTTCTAATTCTTGAGAAAAAACGATGTCTGAATCTTTTAAAAAGACGATTAGCCCCATAAATGAATTGATCGTTTGCGTTACATCGTAGGGATAACGTTCTTTGTTATTTTGGTGATCTTCCACATAAGTGTTCAAATTATGCAGAGTGCGTTTGAAAAATTCGCGAATGAATTCAGAGTTCTCTTCTGGATAATGCCCCATTATTGGCTTCTCGCTTTCTTGTCATTTACACTGCTAGAAACAAATCTTTTTTTTAAATTTACAAGTGATAGATTCTTATTAGTTAAGTCCATACGAATATTGTCCCACTCTAAAGTAATGTGAAATTGCTCAATTATTTCATCGATTTTTCCATTATTCGTCGAAGAAACAACACTTAATCCAATGCTTTTTCCATCATTTATTTTTTCATACTCGAGTATTGTTTCTTCTATGACTTGTCTTGATTTGTTTGCAACTTCACTTAACATTTCTCTTACATGACAATGAACTTTACTGATTGATTCAACATAAGATCGAGCAGCATAAATAATATCAACTTTATCAGGCATCTCATTTGTTACGCTCTTTTTGAATGCCTTGTCTTTTTCTACTTCATCTTTTTTTGTAAAGATTTTTGTCCTGAACCGCATTTCTCCATCGTCATCCAAAGAAGTCCAATCGCTATCTATTGAAGTCAAATGTACGGCAAGTCCTCTATGCTGAACATAGTTTCTTAGTGCTTCCATAAAGCGGTACTCAAAATTATTATCGTATTCAAATGAAAATAATGATTTCACATCAACATCTAAATTACAAGCCCTTATGTGCTGTTGCAGATGATCCAAATATAATCTTGTTGTTGTGAGCAAATTAACAATTCTTAGGTTAAATAACAGTCTTATTTCAAAAAAATTGCTATATCTTGCATTGTTATAGATCATATTTTCAGCTGTGATTGCCAAACATTCTTTTTCTAATTCTAAATAGTTTGAAAGTAGTAACTCGTATTTTTCTTCAAAAGCCAATAGCTCACTCAAGCACTCTTTGGCTTCTTT
>CANMHZ010000166.1 GCA_947497635.1 Helicobacteraceae bacterium
CTAATCGTTATGACGCTATAATGAAATAAGTATAAAAGAAGAGGTATATTCAATGTTTTTCCCTACGCTAGGAGCGATTGCGACGACGGATGTTGCGTTGGTTGATATTCATGAAACCATTCGTGACGCACTGACGATGATGCATCAGCATAATCATCGCAGTATTGTTGTCAAAAATGGAAGTGTTTATTATATTATTACGACGAAAGATATGATTGGACTCAAGACAGACGGGATTTCATTCGATACCCCTTTATCGCAGATTAAACTTCGGGTTTTGCCTCTGATTGACAAAGCGAGTAACATTATCAGTGCATTGAGTCTTGCCAGTCAAACAGATGAACATATTTGTGTTTGTAATGGAGATGGAACTCTCTATGGATTGGTGACCAACAGTGATATCGTTTCCAGTGTTGATCCTCAGGTGATTATGGAAAGTTTGCAAATAGGGACAATTTTCGACAAAAAATACGGTTTCAAAAGTTGCACGGTGGATATGAGGATGGATGATATTCTCCCCTATATGAAAGATGCTCCCAATGATTGTATTATTGTCTTAGAAAACGATTTACCCATAGGTATCTTGACGTCTAAGGATCTGTTGCGGCTCATTTCGGAGTCTGAATCCAATTTGGGGAGTGTATCAGATGTGATGTCTTCACCCATTGAGACGATGAATATGAAAGATTCTATCAGCGATGCCCTTGAATTTATCAAAGCACGTCATTATAAACGGATTGTGGCGGTGGATGATAAAGGGCATGTCGCTGGGATTGTAACACAGCAAGATTTGATTGCCCGCACCTATCTCAAATGGTCTCAGTTGGTCAATGAACATTTTCAAGAATTTGAAGAGTTAACCAAGATTTTGCAACAGCGTAATCGGGATCTGACGACATGGGCAACGCAAGATGCCCTAACAGGACTTCATAATCGTCATATGTTCAGTGAACTTTTCGATAAAGAGTTAGCGACAATGAAGCGGTACAAAACGAGAGTCTCCGTTATTATGATGGATTTGGATTATTTCAAACGGGTGAATGATACGTATGGGCATAACATCGGGGATTATGTTCTCAAAACGGTTGCTATGATGGTGAAAAATTCTGTACGTGAGGCGGATCTATTAGCGCGTTGGGGTGGTGAAGAGTTTGTATTGCTTTTTCCAAACTCAGGGTGTGATGAAGCGTATATAGCGGCCGAAAAGATTCGCAAGGTCCTTGAAGTATTTTCTTTTGATGAGGTTGGGCAGATTACTTGTAGTTTGGGCATTACGGAAGTGCAGTCGGCAGATACGTTAGAAAATGCTATTGAGCGAGCGGACGCGGCATTGTACCGTGCCAAAGAATCGGGGCGAAATCAAACCATTACGTGTGAGGCGCAATTATGAAGATAGTTTACTCAACTCGATTTCTACCATTTCGTTTAGCAAGATAAAGTTTTGCATCAACTTCAGCTAAATAACGCTGAATAGTCTCTTTGAGAATACAATTGGTATTATCTATATTAATAGAGGTGATTCCGATACTAACCGTGTAGTGAAGTGGAGTGGAATCAAATACTACTTCCCTTTCGGCGGAATAATCGCAAATTTTTTGGGCAATTTTGTGAGTATCGGCTTCTGAGGTAGAGGGGAGGATAATGATAAACTCTTCTCCTCCGAAACGGAAAATAAAATCAGATCTGCGTAAAATAATACGGAGAACCTCTGAAAAATGTTGGATCACTGCATCACCCGCTAGGTGACCGTATGTGTCATTGATTATTTTAAAATGATCCAAATCGCACATCATCATAGAACAGTGACTTTCTGTCGCTTTTGCAATTTCGATCTGTGTTGAGATGATTTTTTCAAATAATCGGCGTGTCAGTAATCCAGTTAGCGGATCCTTAGAATACTCCTCAATCATAATCATATCGTTAAGAACCGCGATTTCAGTACCAATTTCCAAAGAAGTATAATCGATTCGCTGCATCAAATGGATCAGATGTTTGGGGCTTTTAAGACCGTTCTGGCATTGTTGTACTACTTCAGATGCCAAATCATGTAAACAGCGGTGAAGATTACCAACTTCTTTGAAATGGCTAGTCGTGACGATGTAAGGAACAGTAGCATTGTGAAGCCATTTCCCAAAGGCGCAGTTATTATGCTTTAGTTCGGGATAGGAGTGCTCGTCTTCTGCATGTTCGACATAGTCAATCAACTGAATCATCCACTCGATGTGGCGTTGATAATGGATCATTAGATTTTTTTCGACCAAATTGGAGATATGGGAGAGTCGAATATGGTTTTTTGTTGCTAAACGGCGGAGAAACTTATGGAAATAGGCATTGGTGATTTCATTTTCGAGTTCGTCAAAATAAGCATTAAGCCGTTGTAAATTTTCTAAATCCCCTTCGCTCGCTAGGTGTTTCATCAAGTTACGAGAAATCGTAAGTAATTCGCCGTATACAAACATATAGGGAATATCATGCGTTACGCAAAAATAGACGAATTCTTCTGTTTTTTCTTTAGCCTCGGCAAGGGTCATACACGTAAAAAGATTTAGGAGCAAATTTTTGTGTTCAGTAATGTTTTGAGCGTATTCAAAATGATTGCCATTGAGATAACCATCTTTCTCGAACTCAAAATCGATATAAAAATTATCAAGTGAAACTTGAATTTCATTAAGGTAGTTCTCGGTTTTAAACATGGCAATCCCCGGTTTCTCATCTCTATTAGAGGTAAAAGTAATAGTTGTATTATCGCATAAAAACTAGCGAAAAAACTGGATAAGCCCCATAACAATCTCAATAAGAATAAGAACAATAATAATCCACTCCAAAAATTCGCTTTGTTTGTGGTTGAGGAGATCCATTACAAGCATTACATCTTCTTTGATTTGAGAGAGCTTGGAGAGAGCAATCTCGTGACGGTCATAGAGTTCGAGGATCAGCGCCATTTGGTTATAAAGTTCTTCAGCTTGTGTATCATCCCAAACAATATTGGGTTTATCCAGCAAGAGTAAATTCCCCACCATATCGTGCCGCATCAATGCCAATTGTTTGACAAACTTCAGCAAAGAGGGGCGGCGAGCGATGGAAAAAGTGTGGATCGATTCAATGATTTGACGATTTTTGGAAAATAATAAATCGAGTTGTTTTTCATACCGTTCCAACCCCACGCTTTGACTGATAGCAAGGGCAATGAGTTTGAGATTGAGGGTGGTGGGATTTTTGAGAAAAATAGTTTCGTTGGTAACGATAAAAGGATCTATTTGATCGGGATTAATTTCGATGGGATAATCTTGATAAATTAATTGTTCACTTTCGGTCGTGAGAGAAAGATCCATCTTGCTCAGAGCTTGAAGAATGGTTGCTTTTTCATCCGCTATCAAAGTGAGCACATCGAAAGGGGCGAGGACGACATGCAAAAATTCATTTTTTCCATAATAGCTATTCTCAATCCCTTTTTCGAGGGTAACATCAAGAGCATACTCAAGAGTAGCGCGGTTGATTGGTTTGGAAAGATTCAACGAGAGGAGGTTCATAAAAATTCCTTTCATAAGTGAGATGAATTATTATAGCGTATGAGTATTGCAAGCAGGTATCTGGATCCTTGAAAATTCGTTTTATCATTGAAAAGTGAAATATGACGGGTTCTTTGTACTGCCGTCCTTTAAATATGTTACCAAAAGAAACCTTTCCAGATTTCTTCCAATTCT
>CANMHZ010000167.1 GCA_947497635.1 Helicobacteraceae bacterium
TAACACTGTAAAAGTTTTTCAGTGTCTCTCTTCTGTATCGAGCTTCTTCTGTATTTTCAATATTGTCTAAGATTGGCTTATCGTATTCATCAATAAGAATGACGACTTTTTGGTTGTATTGTTCATAAGCTCTATAAATAAGTTCTCTAAAACACCCTTCAAGAGACAAATTAGTATCGCATTGAATCCCTAAAAGTTCTTGATTGCGTCGGATGATTTCAAAAATAGTTTGTTTAAACCCATCGGTAGTTTTAAAATCTCCATCATTAAAACTTATCCGAATAATGGGAAACTTCTTAAATTCCCATTTATCATAAATAAAAAGCCCTTTAAAAACCTTTTTTTCCCCATCAAAAATCGTTCGTAAGGTATCCAAAAATAAAGACTTCCCAAATCTTCGTGGACGAGAGAGAAAATAATACTGCCCATTTTCTATTAGATCAAGAGCAACTTTTGTTTTATCGACATAGAGATAATCATTTTCTATAATTGTTTTTAATGTTGATATTCCAATTGGTAATTTCTTAAGTTTCATTTATTTTACTCCACAATAACCGCTATTATTAGAAGGTTGGGTTAGTGTTGTAGTATATCAAAAATTTCTCTAAATCTTTCGTTATAATACAAAAACGTCTAAAGGAGAAATCATGGGGGAATTACAATTAAATAATTACGGTTATGAGGATTATCTGGCTATTGATAAAACACTCAAAGAAAATGAGCGCATAGAACTCATAGCGGGGGAGATTGTTTTTATGGCGGGAGCGAGTGCCCAGCATCAGGATATGGTTGGGAATATTTTTTTTGCGCTCAAACAAAAACAAAAGGAGATAAAAAGCCCTTGTCTTCCCCGTATCGCCCCCTACGATTTGAAACTCTTTCGAGGGGGATCACACAATGTTGTTCAGCCCGACATACTCCTCTTTTGTGGTAAGAAAGAGCTGCCTTGCGCGGTGTTTGAAGTACTTTCTCCTAGTACCGCATACAAAGACAAAGGGGTTAAAAAAGAGCTTTATGAATCATTTGGCATTCGTGAGTATTTTATCGTCGATACTGCGCAACAGATTATTGATGCCTACCGTTTGGAAAATGGAAAATATTATTACATAAAAGGCTTCGGAGCAGGCGATACTCTTGTCATCGAGTGTATGGAAACACAAATAGAGCTAAGTGAAATTTTTGAAATACTAGTGGAAGATGAAACAGAGTTTCTCACTTAATCAAGTATTTATGCTAGCTATTATACCATCCACGTTTTAAGACAAAGTGGAGAAATGATGAACAAAATATCAATTTTATTTTTAATTACGCTCACATTAGTATTCAGTGGATGTGGCTACAAAGCGTCTCCCTATTATGAAAAACCATCTGCGGAGGATAAAAGCGATGCGTTATGATGTGGTAATAATCGGCTCAGGGGTTGCTGGATTGTATGCGGCGATTGAGCTTCCTAAAAGTTTAAAAGTATTAGTAATCAGTAAATCGCACCCGTGGGAGTGTAATACTTACTATGCGCAAGGCGGTGTCACAACGGCGTACGATGATGCTGATATTTCAGTGCATATTAGTGATACGTTGGGGGCTGGTGCTGGGCTATGTAATGCTAATGCCGTGCAGTTTATGAGTGAGCAATCCCAAGAGGTGATTCGTGATTTGATTGCTCGTGGGTTTGGGTTCGATAAAGACGGCGAGGGGAATCTCCTCTATACGCAAGAAGCTGCCCATTCACGTAGCCGTATTTTACACGCAGGTGGGGATGCTACGGGACGACATCTACATCTCTTTTTGCTCCAACAAAACCCCCATCCTATGCTGTCGAATGCAACGGTGATTGATCTCTTGATGGAAAATAATCAGTGTTGCGGTGTGGAAGTGCTGAGTGAGGGTGCTCGAAAGCTTATTTATGCGGACAATGTTATTATCGCCAGTGGCGGTGTCGGGTCGCTGTATGAGTATCATACCAATTCCCATGCAATCAGTGCTGATATTCACGGTATCTGTACCGAAAAGGGGATTGAACTCGAAAGTATGGAGATGATGCAGTTTCATCCGACCGTTTTTGTTTCAGGAACGGGGGCGCGAAAACTTCTCCTCACTGAGGCTCTACGAGGTGAGGGGGCATGGATTGTCGATGAGGAAGGGAAACGGTTCTTGTTTGAGGTCGATGAACGAGGTGAAATGGCACCTCGTGATATTGTGAGTCGGGCGATATTTGATTACAAGCAACGCACCTCCAGTCAAGTTTATATTTCGTGTGCCCACTTTGAGAAAGAGTATTTTCAGAAACGTTTTCCTAATATTTACAAAGCATTAAGCGATTTGGGGTATAACCTTCCCAAAGATCGTGTCCCTATTTCCCCTGCATTTCACTATGCTATTGGGGGGATCAAGAGTGATTTGCAAGGGCGTGTACCTCATACTCAAGGGCTTTATGTCGTGGGAGAAGCAGCGTGTACGGGTGTTCATGGAGCCAATCGGCTGGCAAGTAATTCGTTACTTGAGGGACTTGTTTTCGGGAAACGTGCTGCCCAAACGATTAAAGAAAATCCACATACTCCTTGTTTGAGAAAATTTGAGATCGGGAACGAAACGCTTGAGATGGAGGGGGATAAAGAGAAAAAAGATGCCCTTCGTCATCTAATGTGGGATAAAGTCTCTATCGTTCGAACGTCGCAAGGGTTGAATGAAGCTTTATCGGTTATCGAGGGGATGATGAATGAAGGGGTCGGACGACTGCTGAAATTGCGTCTTTTAAGTGCCCGTGCTATTGTTCAATCGGCGTTAAAGCGGACGGAGTCGATTGGTGTGCACTATATAACTTCAGACAGGGCAGAATGAAAAAAAGCTTACTCAAGCTTTTCGAACCCAAGCTAATCACCTATATCCGAAAAAACGGTTATCAAACAGGTGATTTTTTCAAAGATGCTCTTGCAGGTCTATCA
Source organism: Helicobacteraceae bacterium (assembly GCA_947497635.1). Lineage (GTDB taxonomy): Bacteria > Campylobacterota > Campylobacteria > Campylobacterales > Sulfurimonadaceae > Sulfuricurvum. Next base: position 2,943 of record CANMHZ010000167.1, read on the forward strand.
GTAGCGATTGTAGCTTTGCCTCTTGCCATGGCAATCGCTATTGCCTCGAATCTTCCTCCTGAAAGAGGACTGTTTACCGCAATCGTAGCGGGACTCATTATCTCTTTGATGGGGGGAAGCCGTTTTCAGATTGGTGCTCTACGTTACGCACTTACATCAAACCAATCTTTATGCCGTCGTCGTTGCATTGATTTCTATCGGTATCATTATTTTTATGAAGAGGATATATCCAAAGATTCCAGGTCCGATAGTTGTTGTCACGTTGTCCGCATTAGCCGTATGGTTTTTTCATATACCTATTGATACAATAGAGAGCCGTTTTGGCGCTATCCCCTCGATGCTTCCCACCCCAACATTTCCTGTGATTACGTTTGAAAAAATTCGACTGCTATTTCCTGATGCGATGACGATTGCACTTCTTGCCGCGATTGAATCACTCCTCTCAGCTTTCGGTGGATTGCCTGCAACGGGTGCAATCGCAAGAACAGCTACGAATATTAAAGCGGGTGCGATCTCTCCAATTTCAGGAATTATGCACGCTCTTTGACTCTTTGGGTTTATGCTACTGTTAGCCCCATTGATTGTTAAAATCCCCCTTGCGGCGTTGAGCGCTATTTTAATAGTGGTTGCATGGAATATGTCGGAGATAAAACATATTAAATCCATTATGAAAGCGCCCCGTGCGGATCAAGTTGTTTTGTTTGTGACGTTTGTGTTGTGACGGTATTGGTTGATTTGAA